>JBCDDS010000070.1:0-18301 GCA_039180185.1 Pseudomonadota bacterium
CCAGACGATTCTATGGCGCGGCAAGAAGATATTCTGCGAGAAATCGGGATGCCCAAGGCGATCGTCATGCGACACGCCACGCCTCAATTCGCGCATGTCTTCTCCGGGGACGGATATTCAAGCGGATACTACAGCTACATGTGGTCAGAAGTGATGGATGCGGATGCCTTCGCTGCCTTTGAAGAGGCGGGTGGACCGTTTGATGCGGAACGTGCGCAAGCTTTAGAAGAAAACATCCTTTCCACCGGCGGATCGAAAGACGCCGAAGAGCTCTACCTTGCGTTTCGGGGAAAGATGCCTGGTGTAGAAGCGTTACTTAAAGGCAGAGGTCTCGCGGCATGAGTCCAGAAGATATTGCCAAGTTGCCGTATCGTCCGTGTGTAGGCGTTATGTTGGTGAACAGCGAGGGTCATCTTTTTGTTGGCCAACGTGTCGATAACCCAGGTAGCGCGTGGCAAATGCCACAAGGTGGCATTGATAAGGGTGAAAACCCAAAAGAAGCAGCACTTCGCGAGCTTTGGGAGGAAACTGGTGTTACGCAGGATTTGATCAGCGTAGAGGCAGAGACGTCGGATTGGTTCGCTTACGACTTGCCTCATGATCTGGTGCCGAGGCTCTGGAAAGGCCGGTTTCGAGGGCAGGAGCAGAAGTGGTTTCTTATGCGCTTTCACGGGCGAGACGAGCAAATTGACCTGGCGGCCAGTGAACAAGAATTTTCGGCATGGCGTTGGATATCGCCTGACGAGTTAATCGATGCGATCGTGCCGTTCAAACGTGATGTCTACACCGGAGTAATGAAGGAGTTTGGGAGCCTCATTTGATGCGCAGTGCTCTTTTCTTGTTGTGTTTGTTTTTGTCGGGACCAGCATTTGCCTTGTCCTGTATGCAGCCAGACGTTGCGCAGGCCTACAAGGTTGCCGATGAGGCTGAAGAGGTCTTTTGGGTAGTGAAAGGCGCACTTGAATTTGATCAAGACTTGGTGCGCATTCCTGACTTCACTGACAACTCGCCAAAAGATACGAAAGTACCTGCTCGGTTTGATGGGCACGTGCTTTCTAAGAGTGGTTTTGAAACTCAGTTTGAGACTGATCTAGTGTTGGAGCTTTTGTGTTATGGCCCGTGGTGCGCGCAAGCTGAGAGCGGTTTGCAGTACCTGGCTTTCGTTGAACACACCGGCACTGGTTACGTGATGCGCGTTAACCCTTGTTATAGCTCTACTTTTTTAAGCCCTACGCCTGAACAGCTGGAACAGGCATGGGATTGTATGCGGGGTCTTGAGTGCGAACCGAGCTTTTGAATTTCTAGGGTGGTTTTCGGACTCGAAAAAGAACAAAGCATGAACTAAATTGTAGATCATGTTTGCTGAACTGTCGGTTACGTCCAATTTTACCTTTCTAACGGGCGCCTCTCATGCGGAGGAATATGTCGCACGTGCGGCTGAGCTTGGGCTGTCGGCAATTGCTGTAGCTGATGAAAATTCGGTGGCCGGGATTGTACGCGCGCATGCAGCGGTGCGCGAGCTGCGTCGTGAGGTCCAGGAGCGGCACGAGATCGAGGGTCGTAATGGGCCGATTGGCCCACTCGCGCCGGTGCCGAAGGAGCCCGATTGGGCCCATGTGCCGAAGTTTCTACCGGCTGCGCGTATTGTCCTTTCCGAAGGCATCACCGTGACCGCGCTGCCCCAAGATCGGGCGGCTTGGGGACGACTTTGCCGATTGATCAGCGCTGGGCGGTTGCGGACGGAAAAGGGCGCTTGCGATCTAACCATTACCGACCTTCTGGAGTGGGGTGAGGGGCTGACACTGTTGCTGCACGCCCCGCAGTCGCGTCAAGATGACTGGCTGCAGGAGGCGCGCGTTTTAGCCCGGCGCTTTGGTTCCTCGCTCTACTTATTGATGGCGCCGCGCTATGATGGGCAGGATAGTCGCCGTTTTGACCGACTGTCGGAAACAGCAGGTAAGCTTGGTATCCAGACCGTCGCCTCCGCCTGCCCAATGATGCACCACGCCCGGCGGCGCAAGCTGGCCGATGTGTTGACTGCAATCCGGCAGGGCAAGCGCGTCGATGCGCTGGGCCGCGATGCGCTGGCCAATGGGGAGCAGCGGTTGCGCTCAGAGGCGGAGATGCTGCGGCTCTTTCCCGGCCATGAGGGGGCGGTGCATCGTAGCGGAGAGATCGCCGAGCGTTTGCGCTTTTCTCTCGATCAGTTGCGCTATGAATATCCCAGTGAAATCAGTGATGGCGAAAACCCCTCCGAACGCTTGCGCCGTTTGGCTGAAGAGGGCATGCAATGGCGCTATCCGACCGGCGCACCAGAACGGGTGCGTAATATGGTCGAACATGAGCTCGCGCTGATCGCCAAGCTGCAATATGAGCCTTATTTTCTGACTGTGCGTGATGTCGTGGCCTTTGCCCGCTCGCGCGGCATTCTTTGCCAGGGGCGTGGTTCTGCGGCTAATTCGGTCGTCTGTTTTTGTCTCGGTATCACCTCGGTCAGCCCTGAGATCGGCACCATGGTGTTTGAGCGTTTCGTTAGCGAGGCACGCAATGAACCGCCTGATATTGATGTGGATTTCGAACATGAACGGCGTGAGGAGGTGATCCAGCACATCTATGATCGCTATGGCCGCCATCGCGCTGGGCTTTGCGCCACCGTTGTCCATTACCGAGGCAAGCGTGCCATTCGAGAGGTCGGCGCGGCTATGGGGCTTAGTCAGGACACAATCGGCGCTCTGTCGTCACAGCTCTGGGGGTTTTTCTCTGCTGGCAAGCTCGAGCGTAAGCGGATTGAGGAGATAGGTCTTGATCCCGATGATCGCCGCTTACGCCAGACGATGGAGCTTGTGTCGGAAATCGACGGGTTCCCGCGCCATCTGTCGCAGCATGTTGGTGGCTTTGTGATGACCGAAGGACGGCTTGATGAGCTCGTCCCGGTGGAGAATGCGACGATGGAGGGGCGCACGGTCATCTGTTGGGACAAGGATGACATAGAGGCGCTTGGTATTCTGAAGGTCGATGTGCTGGCCCTTGGCATGCTGAGCTGTATCCGCAAAGCCTTTGGACTTCTCAAACAACATCACGGGCTGGATTACACGCTCGCCACCCTACCGCCGGAAGATCCGCAGGTTTACGATATGCTTTGCGAGGCGGACACTATCGGTGTCTTTCAGGTCGAAAGCCGAGCACAAATGAACTTCCTGCCGCGCATGCGCCCACGGACATTTTATGACTTGGTGATTGAGGTGGCGATCATCCGCCCGGGGCCTATTCAGGGCGACATGGTCCACCCTTATATCAGGCGGCGCAATGGAGAGGAGGAGGTAAGCTTTCCTTCTGACGAGCTGGGACAAGTTCTGGGGAAGACGCTTGGTGTGCCGTTATTTCAGGAACAAGCGATGCAGATCGCCATCATTGGTGCGGGTTTCACACCGGATGAAGCGGATCGTTTACGCCGCTCTCTGGCCACCTTCCGGCGCTATGGTAATGTGAGCGATTTTCGAGCCCGTTTTCTGCGCGGCATGGCGAAGAACGGCTATGAAGACGATTTTGCCGAACGCTGCTTTTCCCAGATTGAGGGCTTTGGCAGTTACGGTTTTCCTGAAAGCCATGCAGCATCTTTTGCACTTCTTGTTTATGCGAGCTCTTGGATCAAATGCCATCATCCCGGCATCTTCGCTTGTGCGTTGCTGAATGCGCAGCCGATGGGCTTTTACGCACCGGCGCAGATCGTGCGAGACGCGCGCGAGCATGGGGTAGAGGTGCGCCCGGTCTGTATAAATCATAGCTTTTGGGACAATGTCATTGAGCCTGATCAGCGTGGGGGGCTGGCGCTTCGGCTTGGATTCAGGCAAATTAAGGGGCTGGGTGAAGAGGACGCGGTATGGATCACAGCAGCGCGCGGTAATGGCTATACAGCAGTACGTGATGTGTGGCGACGGGCAGGTGTCAATCCTGATGTTATCACTCGACTCTGCGAGGCCGATGCCTTTGCTGCCTTGGGGCGCAACCGACGCGAAGCGCTTTGGGAGGCCAAGGCGCTTGTCGGGCAAAAGCCACTGCCGCTTTTTTCAGGCGATATGGATGGCGAGGCAATTGAGGAGCCTGCGGTGTATCTGGCGCGCATGCGGCTTGGTGAAGAGGTTGTGGAGGATTATCTATCCACTCGGCTTTCGTTGAAAGCGCATCCTATGGCTTTGCTGAGAGATAAGCTAACACCGCCGCTTACGTCTCCGACGCTCGGGTCAGTGAAAGTCGAGCCGTCTCAAGGTGATCTTTCATAATCATCGCCGCACGCTCTGCTTCTCGAACACGTATTGCGTTCAGTATCTGACGATGTTGGGCGTTGTAGGTATGAATAGTTTGCTCATCTAAAGTGAGATTTCGCATGCGTGTCCAATCCTCTTGGCTTCGCACATCAGCAATCTGCTCAATGACCCAAACAAGAAGACCGTTGCGTGTGCTGTCTACAAGCGCGCGGTGGAAATCGCGATCGGCCTCTGAAAACTCGTTTGGATCATCCCCGCAAGTCTCCATCCGGTTACAAAGGGTGTCCATCTTCTCAAAATCATCGCGCCGTCCATGTAACACGGCAAGCCGACAAATATGTGGCTCCAGTGCAAAACGTGCATCCATAAGCTCCAGTGGCGTGGCGTTTTCAACGGCCTCCGGCGCAATCAGCTTTGCCTGCTGTACTACATAGGTTCCGCTACCTGCACGAGTTTCTACGAACCCTTCGTCTTCTAGCACAGCCAGCGCTTTGCGAACCGTTCCGCGCGCAGCGCCATAGGCATTTGATAAAATCCGCTCTGGTGGGAGACGATCATGAAGTTGCAGCACGCCATCAGCGATATCGCGCCGGAGCAAAGCCGCAATTTCAGCCGCACCTATTCTTTGCGCATCTTGCATAAAAAACTCCAAAACATAGACCAATACTATACCATTCTGCGCGATTGGCTAGACTTTTGACTAATTTGGATCAAAATCGGTTGACTTTTGGCGAATCCAGCCGACACTGATGACGAGCAAGTGCCGCCTTGCTCACCAATAAACTAAGCCAAGACACGCCAGACGTGAAACTGGCGATTCAATAGCAACAGGGAGTGGCAACGTGGCTGAAATGGATCTTGAAAAATTTGTCGAAGCGAAAGGTCGCGACGAGAAAATTAAAGAAGTTCGCGCAAAAATTGATGAATTGGGAATTGAATATCTTTATCTGCAGTTTGTCTCAGTTACCGGAAAAATCATGGGTAAAGGTATTCCGGCCGATCACTGGGAAAGCGTTGCCAAAAAAGGATTTCAGCTGGTTTACGGCGCGACCGTAAACCTTTTCACGGACCGGGCTGGAAACTACCTGGGCTACGGACCGGAAGCCGCAGAGCTTGTCGGCATTCCTGAGCCAGAAACGTTCATGCAGTTGCCTTGGGCGCCGCAGATCGGTCGTTTCTTCTGTACGCTGTTCCGCAACCGTGAGGAAAAGGTTGACCCCGGCGCGTATCTAACCTCCGACTGTCGCGGCAACCTGCGTCGGATGCATGAGGACTTTACCAAGAAGCACGGCACAAAGCTCCGCATTGGTACTGAGCCAGAAATGATGTGGTTGAAGTTCGATGAAAACGGCAAGCCGCGCGATGGCTTTTCCAAGCCTTATTGCTATCACATCGACCAGTTCGAAAGCCTGCGTCCTGTTTCCATGCAGGTGATAAGGTACGCTCGTAAGATGGGCCTGGACATGATCCAAGGCGATCATGAGGACGCGCCCGGTCAGCTTGAGTTGAACTGGATGTTTGACGATGTGCTCCGTAACGCGGACCGTCTGACCACATATCGCCAAATCTGCGCGCAGGTAGCTAGAGAGCACGGCATTTTTGCGTGCTTCATGACGAAACCGTTTATGGGTGTTTCCGCCTCAGGCTGTCACCACAATATGAGCCTTTGGCGCGGTGGTGAGGATGAATTTGTTCGCACCGGAAATGATCCGGACAACTTGCCTGGCATGAAAGACAACTACATGTATGTCAAAGGTGGCGAAAACACCTTCATGCCAGATGATGACGATCCGCAGATGCCGGGTGCCGAGGGTCTCAAGGCGATTGGCGGGGTGGTGCATCACTTGCAGGCGTTGACATCGGTAGGCTGCTCGACGGTGAACTCTTATCGCCGCCTTTGGGATACAGGTTTCTGGGCGCCGGTCTTCGCTGACTGGGGTTTCCAAAACCGTACGACAGGTCTTCGGGTTTCGGCTCCGGGCCGGTTTGAGTATCGCTCGGTCGACTCGATGGTGAATCCATACCTGATGGGATCAACCCTTCTGGCGGCGATGGATGATGGTCTGGACAACAGCCTTGATCCCGGTGAGCCCGAAGAGCGCAACATTTACGAGGCCATTGAAGCCGGTAAGGAGGTTAAGAAACTTCCAATGTCACTGGGTGAAGCGCTTGACCATCTGGCGGGTAGCGAGGTCGTCAAACGCGGCATGCCCGGCGAAATGTACCGTCTGTTTGATGAGTACAAGAGAGACGAATTCGCCCGCTTCATGTCGACTGTCACCGAATGGGACAACGAAACATACATGGAGTGTCTGCCGTAAATCGTACGAAATTAGACGGCGCGCAGAGGTGTGCGCCGTCGGTACATCTGTCAACCTAAGGGAGGAGTTCCGACATGTGCGGAATTGCTGGACTAATACACAAAGGCAAAAGTAGCTCGGTCGGCTCAGAAATGACCGCCATGCTGCAGGCGCTGAAGCACCGCGGACCGGACAGCACGGGGTATGCGGTGTACGGTGAACCGAATGAGGGCGACTACATTATGCGCCTCAAGGTCGCCGAAGCCGAGGACATGGATAAGGGCCGCGGTATTCATCAAGTCATCAAAGACCGCATTGCGACCGTCGAAGGCATTCTCGACGAGCACAGCGCGGTGGTGAAGGATAAGCACGCCTCAACCGAATATGCGCTGCGCTATGTGCTGAGCCACGATGGCGATACCGGCAAGATGGCAGAGCACATAGAGGAAACCGAAGGCGTTGAAATCCTTTCGATGGGCTCTGGTCTTGAGCTGATCAAGGATTTGGGCGATGCGAGTGTCGTATCCGAGCTTTACGATCTCAATGACTTCGAAGGCACGCATGCGATAGGTCATACACGGATGGCCACTGAATCAGACGTTGATATCAAGTCTGCGCACCCCTACTGGGCCTTTCCATACAACGACGTGAGCGTTGTTCATAACGGTCAGATCACAAATTACTGGATCATGCGCCGCGAAATGGAACGCAGCGGTCACCGCTTCATGTCGAACTGCGACAGCGAGCTTTTGGCGGTCTACACGGCCCACAACCTCGCTAATGGTGTATCATTGGAAGAAAGCCTTGAACGTTCGATCAAAGAAATTGACGGGGTGTTCACATATCTCGTGGCGACCAAGGATCAATTGGGCATGGCCAAAGACACAATGGCGGCTAAACCTTTGGTCCTTTATGAAAGCGATGACCTGATCGCGATGGCCTCTGAAGAGGTGGCTATCCGCGCTATCCTTCCACAAGAAATAGATACCTACGACCCGTATGATGAGGAGGTTCGCGTATGGCAGGCGTAAGCGACGAAGAACTCAAAACCATGAGCCAAGAAGAGCGGGTGACCGCTCTGGGTATGCGTACTGAGCAGCTGACGGGTAAGTCTCTCTATGTAGAGTTTGACCCGGACGCAGAAGAGCGCTTCACCTATCCTTGGGCACCTGATGTTGATTTCAATAAACGGACTGAAATCGACACCGCAGACATGACCACGAAAGAGGTCAACAACAAGATCCGCGAGCTGATGGCTGAAGGCTATGGCACAATCGTGATCCAGAATCCTCGCGGCAAGCACAGTATCGCCGTGGGTATCCTGTCGCGTCTCAATCTTATCATTGAGGGCTCCTGCGGCTACTTTGCCACGGGTCTGCTCGATGGGCCGAACGTCCGGATTAACGGTCGCGTCGGTTGGTCGTGCGGTGAAAACATGATGTCCGGCACGATCATGATCGAGAAAAACGCCGGTTCAACCTTTGGCGCGGCCATTCGTGGCGGTGATCTGGTTTGCCGTGGTTCAGTCGGATCCCGGACCGGTATCGACCAGAAAGGCGGCACGATCATTGTTGGCGGTGATACCGGCGCGCTCTCTGGTTTCATGATGCAGCGAGGTCGGATCGTTGTCTGCGGTAATGCGGGTAAAAACCTCGGCGACTCGATGTATGACGGCACGATCTTTGTCGGTGGCGAGATCAAATCGCTCGGCGTGGATGCCGTTGAGGCCGAAGTCACTGATCTCGACAAAGCGTGGTTAAAACGCAAGCTCACTCAATACGGTTTGATGCCAGATAAAGGCGTTGATCACTTCACTAAGGTCGTCGCGGGCAAGCAGCTCTGGAACTACGACAACCTCGAACCATCGGAGAAAAAACTGATCCTCTAACAACGGGATCATGTCCCACAGTCTTTGGGGCCAAGAACGCAACACAATGCAGATTGATCTGCTATGCAGCAAAAAGGATGAAAAACATATGGCTGATGGTGATCTACCAACAAAAAAGCCTCTTGACCGCGACGTAAACCGAATTGGTGATAGTTTCATCTTCCCGCCACGGGTAATGGATGACATCCACATCAAATCTGAGCTCGGTCGCTACCGGATGCGGGGGTTCTCGCTTTTCAAGAAAATACCGCACTGGGATGACATCACGTTCCTACCGGGAACGCTGACGCGTTTCGTGATCGAAGGCTATCGCGAGAAATGTGAGACCAAAACGGTGATCGGTCCTCGGGCGAAGAAGCCGCTTGAACTCGATATCCCGGTCTATGTGACGGGCATGTCATTTGGCGCCTTGTCTTATGAGGCGAAGACCGCTTTGGCACGTGGGGCCACGATGGCGGGAACGGCGACATGCTCCGGCGAAGGTGGCATGATCCCTGACGAGCGCCGCTATAGCTCGAAATGGTTTTATCAGTGTATCCAGTCGCGCTATGGCTTTAACCCCAACCACCTTGTCCTCGCTGATGGCTGTGAGTTCTTCATCGGACAAGGCTGTAAAGTGGGCCTCGGTGGTCACTTGATGGGTCAGAAAGTGACCGACCAAGTTGCCGAAATGCGCTCTTTGCCTGCGGGTATCGACCAACGTTCGCCAGCGCGTCACCCTGACTGGCTTGGTCCGGATGACCTCGCGCTCAAGATCGAGGAAATCCGTGAAGCGACTGATTGGCAAATTCCGATCCAGCTTAAGCTGGGTGCGTCCCGCGTCTATGACGATGTGCGCATGGCGGTCAAATGTGACCCAGATTCGATCTACATTGACGGGATGGAAGGCGGCACTGGTGCTGGCCCTCACTTGGCCACGGAAGACACCGGCGTGCCGGGCATGGCGGCCATTCGCCAGGCGCGTAAGGCAATCGATGACCTCGGCAAACGCGGCGAGATCAGCCTTGTTTACGCGGGCGGTATCCGCAACGGTGCGGATGTGGCCAAGGCGATTGCCCTTGGGGCCGATGCGATTGCTCTTGGGCACTCGGTGATGATGGCGCTGAACTGTAACAAAGATATCCCAGAGGCGAACTTCCCTGAGGAAATCGGCGCCGAGCCTGGTTATTGCTACCACTGCCACACGGGCCGTTGCCCGGTTGGCGTGGCCACGCAAGACCCAACTCTGCGCCAGCGCCTTGATCCGGATGAGGCCGCAGAGCGCGTCTATAACTTCCTGCACACGCTGACGATCGAAGCACAGCTTTTCGCCCGTGCGTGCGGCAAGACGTATCTGCACTCACTTGAGCCTGAAGACCTCGCCGCGTTGACGATGGAAGCTTCTGCCATGGCTGGTGTGCCACTGGCAGGGACAAACCACACGGTTGGCATCGAGGACTATCACCACCTGTAAATGACCCTGCCTGCCTTGCACCGCAGGGCGGGCCGTTTCTCACAGGTCAATAAGGAAAGAAAAATGGCTGGAACACAGTATCGCGGATCGGAAATCAAGGACGTCGACCAGTTCTTGAACGATGCCGCTGGGCTCGAATCAGAGCGCGAAAAGGAAATCGGTCAGCACATCGGCTATCGCTATGACGTGAACCTGGTGCCGGACTACGATCGCATCACTCCTTTTCTTTCGAAGTATATGGAAGTCATGGGTTGGGATGACCTTAACTGGCTCGAAGATGTCCATATGGGCTATGAAGAAGGCAGTCCGGCGGTTTTTGACCGCAACAATAACGGTTGGGTTCGTATCCCGGACACGATTGATCTGCCCGACAATCAGCAGGACCGCGATATGATCGCGCGCGAACTTCTGGTGAAATTCCAGATGTCGGACCGTCACCCTTTGGTTGCCCTCAGGAAGGCCTATATGAAGTTCTGAAATGTCTCCAAACCTTATCGATATCGCTTGTCTACAAACTCGGCCGATGCCCGACTTTGAAACGGCTTTCGATGAGGCGCTACCACTCGCGGAGTCAGCTGTAGAATCTGGGGCAAAGCTTCTTTTCCTGCCGGAGTATTGCGGTGGGTTGAGAACTGAGGGTTCGGCCATTACGCCGCCCTCAGCCCCTGAGGCAGAGCATCAATTTCTTAAGCAAATGCGCGAATTAGCGCGCGAAGCCAAGGTATGGATCAATCTTGGATCCATTGCAGTTGATGCCCCAGATGGGCGCGTCATAAACCGCGGATTCATGATTGATAATAAAGGCGATGTTCGTGGCCATTATGACAAAATCAACATGTTCGACATTCAGCTTTCTGAGACGGAAGTCTATCGCGAAAGCGCTCATGTTTCGCCGGGTGATACGGCCGTCATTCATGACACGCCCTTTGGCCGGATTGGGCATACGATTTGCTATGATCTGCGCTTTCCAGATCTCTTTCGATCACTCGCTCAGGCGGGGGCGGATATATTGATCTGTCCTGCGGCCTTCACGAAGAAAACCGGCGAGGCGCATTGGCATGTACTGAACCGTGCTCGCGCCATTGAGAACACGCGGTTCGTCGTTTCTACTTGCGCCATTGGACCTGTTCCAGGCGGTGGGGAAAGCTATGGTCATACGCTGGTAGTGAACCCATGGGGTGAAGTTATTGCAGACGGTGGCAAACTGCCGGGTGTAGTCCGAGCGCAGGTTGACCTTTCGCAAGTTGCTGAGACGGAAAAGCGTATCCCGAGCTTGCAGAACGAGCGACCTTTCAAACTCGTTTCCAAGACGCACAGGAGTGTTGCATGAGCTCACTTGCAGCCCAGTTCGGGTATGGCGCATCTAGCCACCCGCTTTGCCTGGCGTTCCTGAAATGGCAATGCCACACGCGCCAATTGGCGATGCGCCAAAACCAGGGCCGACCGGACGACGCTATAACGCCCGACGTTTATTTACCAGGTGAAGCCGAGTCGATGGGTGCAATCATCACCGTAATGAACAAGTCGCCTGCGTTTTCCGTAACTCCAGAACTTGAGCATATGGCGGCTAAAACGAATGATCCCGCTCAACGTCGTGAGAACGCGATTCAGTTCCTATCTTCCGCCTATTACCAAAAGGCGAAGGAATTCTCAGACATCCTGACGGCCACCTTCCCTCCGGCTTCTGCTGGCGCTGAAAAACTCCATCAAGAACAGCGTGCAAAACTGGTTTTTGATTGCTACGGGCAGAGATTTGATCTTGATTGCAAGGTTTGGCGATTGGCGCCTCATAACCTGTTGCACAAGGCCACGATCGCACACAATGCGCTATTCAATGCAAGCATACCGCCCGGAACCGAGGTGCTTGGCTTTGAACCTGATTGGGAAAAGAGCAGCTCTGAACCACCCTTGCGCTAAATCTAAACCGCCGTTGCCATTCGTCCGACATCTTGCCTTGGCGGTACTCCAAATTTGCGCGCATATTCGCGGCTGAATTGCGTGGGGCTCTCGTAACCTACTGAAAAAGCGATATTTGTTACCTGTTCTCTGCCCTGGCCAAGCAAGCGCCGCGCCTCAAGGAGTCTTAGTTCCTTTTGAAACTGAAGCGGGGTTGTGCCGGTTATCTTGCGAAAATGGCTATGAAACGAACTTTCACTCATTCCGGCAAGCTTGGCCAGTTCCGGTACCTTGAGCGTTTTGCGGAAGTTCTGACGGATTCTTTCGATTGCGCGTGCTACTGAACTTGCATGGCTGTCACGCAGCAGCAGATCGCGCAGCATGCCGCCATGAGGGGCAATCAGAAGACGGTAGTGTATCTCGCGCAATATAAGCGGACCGAGCACCCGAGCCTCTCGCAGAGTTTTGGACAGCCCAAGATAGCGTTGCAAGGCATTGATTAGATCAGCGTCGGTTTCTCCGGACGTGATAGCTCGATCGTTCTTCTGCTGTGCAAGGTCGTCGGCGACTTGTTGATAGAGGCTGCGCAGCACAGCAAGATCAAGGGACAGGATCATCGCGAGAAAGGGTGCCTTGGTAATGGCAGAAACGACTGGCACATCGTGGCTGACGATCAAAGACTGCCCTGCGCCAAAGCGAACATGGTGTTTACCCATGATCGTCTCTTTCTCTCCCTGCAGAATTAGGCAAACTGCAGGATTATAAAGTGTGGCTTCGACGCTGGTTGGCCGATTGTGGTGCAACAACGTCAATCTTGGAACGGCCGCTGAAACTGGTGCGCCGCTTGTGCCAAATTTGGCGACATAATCAGCGACGTCATTTGTCAGTGAAAAAATTGACATACTAAAATCCCCCAAGGGAGGTGTTAACTTGAAAATGGAATCGTGTCATCGAAACAGTCCGTTTCCGAACAGGATTAGGCAAGTCTTTTACAGTATGTGGCAAGCGCAATTGTAGATGCAGTCCTAATTTGAATGCAAAGTTCCAACTTGTTGATCAGAGAGGAAAGAGATGTCAGGAAAAGTTGCATTGATCACCGGCGGCAGCAGGGGCCTTGGCCGCAGTATGGCGCTGCATTTGGCGGAAGAAGGGGTGGGTACTGTGCTGACCTATCTTTCGCAAGAAAGCGCTGCGCAGAATGTTGTTCGCGAAATTGAAGCCAAGGGCGCGCGTGCTGTCGCCTTGAGGCTGAATACCGGTAACATAAAAGAGTTCGAAGATTTCACAAATCAAGTTTCAGAAAGCCTAAATGCGGTTTTCGAAGCGGAAAAAATTGACTTTTTGATCAATAATGCGGGTGCAGGCGCACATGCGACTTTGGCCGAGACGACGGAGGAACAGTTCGACACTTTGGTGAATGTTCACGTGAAGGGTGTTCTGTTTCTCACACAACGAATGCTGCCTCTGATGCGCGACGGCGGATCGATCGTGAACATATCCAGCGGCCTCGCACGGTTTTCACTGCCGGGTTACGGTGCCTATGCGGCGATGAAGGGCGCGGTCGAGGTCATGACGCGGTATTTTGCTAAGGAGTTGGCGGAACGAGCCATTACCGTGAATACAATAGCGCCCGGCGCGATAGAGACGGATTTCGGTGGAGGGGCGGTGCGTGACAACGCTGATGTGAATGCCTTCGTTGCCTCGACCACAGCGCTTGGTCGCGCTGGTTTGCCGGATGATATTGGTGGCAGCGTCGCGAGTCTTCTTACAGGAAAGAACGGGTGGATCACCGGCCAGCGGATTGAGGTTTCCGGCGGTATGTTCTTGTAGACCGAACGGGTGACGCCCTTGACAGGCTCCGAATGAATTTGGCTTTGCAGTGATGAATACATGTTGTATACAAATTGTATCAACATGAGTCGCCCATGGCCAAAGATCGTAAGTCAGACTGTCTAGAAGAGCTGCGCATGCGCATCCTGACACTGGATGCCGCTCCGGGGAGTGATCTTGATGAAGCAGCTCTTTGCGCTGAGTACGGGCTTTCGCGCACGCCGATGCGTGAGATCTTTCAGCGTTTGAGCGGTGAAGGATTCATTTATCTGGCGCAGAACCGAGGGGCAAAGGTGGCCTCTATGGATTTGCCAGTTATGCGCATGTTCTTTCAGACCGCGCCGGTGATTTATGCCAATGTTGCACGTCTGGCGGCGGAAAACCGGCGACAGTCCGATTTAGCACCTTTGCAAGCCATCCAGGATGAATTTCGCGTCGCGGCTGAAAACGCACAATCGGGCGAGGCCGCGCTCCTCAATCATAGCTTTCACCTCAAGATCGGCGAGATGGCGCAGAATCCTTATCTGTTGCCTAGTCTGAAACGTATGCTCATCGACCATACACGGCTAAGCCAAACATTCTATCGCCCGTCTTCGGTCGATGAGGCGGATCGTGTGCGGCTGGCTATCGAGCAACATGACGCGATGATCGCGGCCTTTGCCGCGCGAGATTCAGATCGTGCTGTCGAACTCACTATCGATCATTGGAACCTCTCACGCGACCGGTTGGAACAGTTTGTTACGCCTGATCCGCTGCCCATCGATGTGCTTTCTGAAAAGGACAAAGCAAGTGCAATTTGAAGGAATATGGACCCCGGTGGTCACGCCCTATCACGACGATTTCTCACTCAACGAAAAAGCGCTCTCAGAAGTGATTGAGCTTTTGATCGGAGCAGGTGTGCACGGGCTGATCGTGGCTGGTACGACGGGCGAGTATTACGCGCAGAGCTTTGAGGAACGTGTCGATCTGGCGCGCAAGATGAAAAAGCTGATTAAGGGCCGGGTGCCATTGGTAATGGGCACCGGCGCGATCAGGACCGAGGACAGCATTGAATATGCCGGGGCGGCTAAAAGGATGGGCGCGGATGCGATTCTGGTCGCCACACCGCCCTATGCTGTTCCGACGGGACGCGAGATTGCACTACATGCGCTTGCTATTGACCGTGCGGTGAACATGCCGGTGATGCTCTACAACTACCCTGGTCGTATGGGCGTCAACATGGACGAGGAAACGCTCGATCGGCTCGGGCGTTCCCCCAACTTCTGCGGCATCAAGGAAAGCTCTGGCGACATCAATCGGCTACATATGATTGGGCGAGATTACCCGCATCTGGGCCTGCTTTGCGGCATGGACGATCAAGCGCTAGAATTCTTCGCCTGGGGTGCGCGAGGCTGGGTCTGCGCCGGGTCGAACTTTGCCCCCGAAGCCCACATCGCACTCTATCGCGCCTGTGTGCTGGAGGGCGATTTCATCAAGGGCCGTGCCATCATGAGCGCGATTATGCCTTTGATGCGCGTGCTGGAGCAGGGTGGCAAGTTCATCCAATGCATTAAGCATGGGTTGACCATGCGCGGCATTGATGCCGGACCGCCGCGCAAGCCTTTGCAACCCCTAAACAAAGATGACCGCCGGGCGCTCGAGGAAGTGATCCGCACCATGAACACTGCGATTGCCGCGATTGAAGGAGGCAAAAAATGAGTGAGCTTCTGACACGGGATGAATATGGCGCGATAGCGGCTGATCTGGATTTCCCGGCCGCACCGTTCGTTGACGGCAAGTTCCGTAAGGGCGCGGGCCCAATGATGAAAACGTTGAACCCTGCAACTGGCAAGGTGATTACGAAAATCAGCACAGCCGGACAGGCTGATGTCGACTTTGCAGTGCAGAAAGCAAGAGAGGCTTTTGAGCGCGGCGAGTGGTCCAAGGCACACCCGGGAGATCGCAAGGATGTGCTCATCAGGCTTTGCAAGCTGATCACAAGGCGGCGGCACGAATTTGCGGTGATGGAAAGCCTCGATAGTGGTAAGCCTGTGCGTGATTGCGAGCTGATCGATATTCCTGAGACGATTCAGACGATCAAATGGCACGGCGAACTGATCGATAAAATCTATGATCAGGTTGGGCCCTCGGGTGACGAAGCACTATCGATGATCGTGCGTGAACCTGTCGGCGTAGTGGCCTGTATCCTACCCTGGAATTTCCCGCTCTTGATGATGGCCTGGAAAATTGGCCCGGCCTTGGCGGCGGGCAACTCGGTGATCATCAAACCTGCGGAGCAGACAACGCTGACAGCATTGCGACTGGCCGAGGTGGCGCATATGGCAGGCATTCCGCGCGGTGTGTTGCAGGTTTTGCCAGGCGATGGGCCGAAGGTGGGTCAGCCGCTTGGTCTGCACCCTGATGTGGACATGGTGAGCTTCACCGGCTCCACCGAGACGGGCAAACGCTTCCTGAGATACTCGGCCGACAGCAATATGAAGAAGGTGACACTCGAATGCGGCGGTAAGAACCCGGCCGTGGTGCTGGAGGATGCCGAAAACCTTGATCACGTGGCAGAGAATGTGGTCAACGCCGCGTTCTGGAACATGGGAGAGAATTGCTCCGCCGGTTCGCGACTCATCGTGCACAAAGCCGTAAAGGATGCCCTGCTGGATAAGATTGTCGCCCGCATGCGCGATTGGAAGACTGGCGATCCGCTTGATCCGGCCAATCACTTGGGTGCGCTGGTCGATGCAGAGCATGTCAAGAAGGTGGGCTCTTATCTCAAGGGCAAAGCGATCGTCGGGGGTAAGGCTGATGGGCCCTACTTGCCGCCGACCCTTTACGAGGTGAAGAAGAGCGACAAGCGCGCCACCGAAGAGATATTCGGACCAATCCTGAGCGTGATCGAAGTGGCGAGTGATGCTGAGGCCATCGAGATCGCCAACGCCACGGAATACGGCCTCGCCGCCAGTGTTTTCACCGGCAACGTGCGCAAAGCACTGCGTGCCGCGCGCGACATACGGGCAGGTACGGTCACGGTGAACTGCTACGGCGAAGGAGACATCACCACGCCGTTCGGAGGCTACAAACAATCCGGCTTCGGCGGCCGCGACAACGGCGTGCAGGCCCATGACCAGTTTACCGAGGTGAAGACAATTTGGGTCGATTTGAGTGACCCTAAGGATGGGGATGCTGTGGGATGACAGAAATCGAGACTGTATCGGTAAAGGCTTTGGCTGACCTTTTGTTTGCTTTAGAAACAGCTTCTCAAGACCAAATCGACGAGGATTTTTCAATAAAGGTGTCCGAGATGACCGCTGCGTCTCTTCTGTCTTTGTCTGAAGAAAATCAAAGAACAATCTCAAGCTTTCTGAGCCAAGACATCGGCAATGGCGATCTTCAAAGGGCGACGTTTTTCAAAAGCTTTTCTGAAAATTATGGGCTAGCGGCGTCTAGCTCGATGAGGGGAACTTGACGTGACAGTCGAAGCCGTAGGAACCACCCGCCGGGGGCGGGGCGCGCGCAAGCAGGCGCGGCAAGCGCGGGATGTGACTATGCTGCCCGCGCTTAGGCGTCGTATGCCGCTGACTGAGCCGATGGATCAGGAGCAGATCGAGCGCATTGATGCCGCCAGCATGGATATTCTTGAGAACGTGGGTGTTGTCTTCCGCGATGATCAGGCGATTGCTGATTGGAAGAGTGTGGGCGCGGATATCCGTGAGGGTGACCGTGTTCATCTCGACCGAGCGCTTGTCCGTGAGTTGATCGCCTCAATCCCCGAGACCTTCACCTATCACGCGCGCAACCCGGCCAATAACCTGCCCTTTGGCAAGGACCACGCGATTTTCGTGCCTATGACTGGCGCGCCCTATCTGCGCGATCTTGATGATGTGCGGCGCAACCCGACGCTGGATGATCTCGCCAATTTCCACAAGTTGAGCCACATGCTCCCCGCGCTGCACAGCTCCGCGCACCACATCGTGGAGCCCTATGACCACCCGATTAGCCAGCGACATCTGCGCATCACCTATTCCTCGATGAAGCATTCGGACAAGACGTTCATGGGCATGACCACTAGCCCCAAGAACGCCGAGGATGTGATGGACATGTGCGCCATTCTGTTCGGCGAGGAGTTTCTTGAGACGCACCCGGTCTGTACTGGGAATTGCAACGGCAACAGCCCGCTTGTTTGGGATGAGACGATGCTTGGTGCTATGCGGGCGTTCAACAAGCGCAACCAACCGGTGCTATGTAGCCCCTTTGTCCTTGGCGGAGCAAATACGCCCGCCTCTGTTGCGCCGACCGTGGCACAGCTTAACGCAGAGGCGCTGAGCGCGCTGGCCTATACGCAAGTGGTACGCAAAGGGTGCCCCGCGATCTATGGCCATTATCTCAGCACCGTGTCGATGAAGTCCGGTGCGCCGATGGCAGGCACGCCGGAGATCAGTCTGATGAACCTGATGATCGGTCAGATGGCGCGGTTCTACGGCGTGCCGTGGCGCTCATCCAACACCCTGGGCGGAGCTAAGACGCTCGACGCTCAGGCAGGCTACGAGAGTGCCACGACGCTGATGGCACTACAGATGGCTGGCACCAATTACATGTGGCACTCGGCCGGTTGGAACGAGGCGGGTATGCATTGCTCTACGGCAAAGTTTGTGATCGACGCAGAGCAATGCGCCATGGC
>JBCDDS010000071.1:0-18235 GCA_039180185.1 Pseudomonadota bacterium
AGCATCTCAATTTCGCACAAGTCGATTATTGGGACGAGTTGCGTCGCATTTTTGATTGGAGCCGTGGTCACGTGCATTCGTGTTTTGGTGTCTGCTGGGGCGGTATGGCGATGATCAATCATATGCATGGCGTTGAAAAACACATGCTGCCAGAAAAAGCCTTTGGGTGTTTCAGGCACAAGAATATGTCACCCGCCTCGCCCTATTTGCGCGGCTATTCTGATGATTGCGTGATCCCGGTCAGCCGCTGGACGGAGATGCGCCGCGACGAGATTCAAGCCGTCGAGGCATTGAACATCTTACTCGATAGCGAAGAGGTTGGCCCATGTCTGGTCGAGGACAAAAGCGCAAATGCGCTCTACATCTTCAATCACCTGGAATACGACAGCGATACGCTTAACCAAGAATATCAAAGGGATGTCGAGAACGGCACACCGATCAACGTGCCTGGCAACTATTATCCGGATGATGATCCGTCACGCGAGCCGCAGAACCGCTGGCGCAGTCACGCGCATTTGCTTTACGGCAACTGGATCAATGAGATTTATCAATCCACCCCTTACGAGATGAACGACATTGGCCAGTAGGATTTGGTACTATGCCGTCATCGGTCTCGCAATGGCTTGGGGTTTCACTGAGTATCGCGCACGAAGCAATGAGGCAGAAGCAGAAGCTGCTTTCCCGCCGCGCGGTACCTTGCTTGATGTAAACGGCAATCAGGTTCATTCAGAAGTTTTTGACGGACCAAACGGCGCCCCAGACCTTGTGCTGATCCACGGTTCGTCCGGCAACACACGCGACTGGAGCTTCGATCTCGCACCAAAGCTGGCTCAGAGTTATCGTGTGATCGTGCTTGATCGGCCGGGGCTTGGCTACACGAGACGGCTTCACAAAAAGGGGGAAACACTTGCCGAACAGGCCGCTCTTCTTCAAGCAGCCGCACTACAACTTGGCGCGGAAAAGCCGATTGTGCTCGGCCATTCCTACGGCGGCGCTGTCGCACTGACCTGGGCTTTGAATCATCCTGACAATATCTCGGCTTTGGTCTCGTTGTCAGCGGCGTCTCATCCTTGGGCTACTGGCCTAACGACGTATTACAAAATCCTGTCTAACCCTATCCTGGGTCCCGTAGCGATCCGCTTGATCACGGCCTTTGCAACAGAACGCAATGTAACAGACAGTTTGGTGGGTGTTTTTGCTCCTGACGCTGTGCCCGATGGATATGCAGCGCACTTTGGTCCGGGATTAACACTCAGACGCCACTCGATGCGCGCCAACGCAATGCAGCGTGCCAATCTTTTGGGTGAAATCGTGGCTCAAGTGCCAGACTACCCGACGATCAAAGTTCCAACAGAGATTTTACACGGCACTGCCGATACCCTTGTTTCTGCAAAGATCCACTCAGAACCCTTGGCCGAAGCCATCCCAAACGCAAATCTATCTTTGCTGCCTGGAATCGGCCATATGCCGCATCATGCCGCGCCGGACGATGTAACCGATGCTATCGATCGCGCCGCAACCCGCGCTGGATTGCGTTAATCGGATTAACATTCCATACTGTTGGAAAAAAAGGAGAAACGGATGGAGCTTCCATTCGAAGGTGCGATTTCTGCATATTACAAGAAAGGCGCGCCAAAAGATATTCGCAGCGCCATAAAACAATCAGACGGAAACTCGATACTTTCCGAAACTTTTCCTTACGACTCGCGCATGAAGCGCAAAGCATACGAAAAAGAATTGTTCGCGTTACAAGTGGAACTGGTAAAGCTACAGGCCTGGGCCAAGGAAAGTGGAGCGCGGGTTGCGATTATCTTTGAAGGACGAGACGCGGCTGGAAAAGGTGGTACAATCAAACGCTTCCGGGAATACCTGAACCCTCGTGGAGCGCGGGTCGTCGCGCTGTCAAAACCCTCCGAAATTGAAAAAGGTCAATGGTACTTTCAACGCTACATCGCTCATCTTCCCTCTGAAGGCGAGATCGTTTTCTTTGATCGCAGTTGGTACAATCGTGGTGTGGTCGAAAGAGTGTTTGACTTCTGCACCAACAAAGAACGCGAAGTGTTTTTCACACAGGTCGGTAACTTTGAAAAATTGCTTGTTGAAGATGGTATCCACCTCTTCAAGTTCTGGCTCAATGTAGGACGCGCCGAACAGTTACGGCGTTTCTTAGGCAGGGAAAGCGACCCACTCAAACAGTGGAAGCTGAGCTGGATTGATGTGGAAGGGCTGAAAAAGTGGGACGCCTACTCGGATGCCATCAGCGAGACCTTCTCACGATCCAACGCGCCGCATGCCCCATGGACGGTGATCCGTTCTGACGACAAGCGCCGAGCAAGACTTGCAGCTATGCGCCACGTGCTAAGTCGCATCGACTATCGCCGCAAATCCATCGAAGCTCTTGGAGAACAGGATATCAAGATCTGCGCTGGCCCTGATATCTGGGATGGGTAAACGAGGCTATCATCACGGCAATCTGAGACAGGCTTTGGTTGAGGCCGCTCTTAAACTGATCGAAGTCAAGGGGCCGACCGGGTTCACCCTCTCTGAAGCCGCCAAGCAGGCGGGCGTGACACCGGCAGCTGTCTATCGTCATTTCGAGGGGCGCGAAGATCTGATCGCCGAGGCCGCGCGACAAGGCTATGATATCTTTGCTGATTTGATGCAATACGCGCATGACAAGGGTCAACCGTCCGCGCTAGCAGCGTTTGAAGCTACAGGCAGAGCGTATCTTGCATTTGCGAGACGGTATCCAGGTCACTACATCGCGATGTTTGAATCCGGTGTTTCCGTCAATCGCACGCCAGAACTTGCAGCTGCTTGCACCCGGTCGCGCGCAGTATTGGAACGCGCCGCTGATCAATTGTGCCGACATATTCCTGCAGATAAACGCCCTCCGTCCTCAATGTTTTCTGCCCATATCTGGGCCATGAGCCACGGGGTGGTAGAACTCTTCGCGCGCAACTCGCCAGGCAGTCAAAGCCCCTACCCTCCTGAAGAGCTCTTAGAGACCGGTATCGGAGTTTACTTGCGCGGCCTTGGTATCATTCCGCCGGATGAGTGAGTTGCTGCACACGCCGGGGAGAATTTAACTTCTACGAAAAAAGGGCTGCTCGCCAGAGCAACCCTTCGCTTAGCAATATGTGTCGGCTTAACGCTTGGAGAACTGGAAACTCCGGCGAGCTTTACGCTTACCGTATTTCTTCCGTTCCACCACGCGGCTGTCGCGGGTCAGGAACCCGGCCGCTTTGAGCGCACCGCGCAACGCGGGATCGTAAAGTTGCAGCGCTTTGGAGATGCCGTGCTTGACCGCGCCGGCCTGACCGGAAAGACCGCCACCCTTTACGGTGGCCTGCACGTCAAACTGATCTTCAACACCGGCAACCGAGAAAGGCTGACGCAGGATCATCTGCAGAACCGGACGCGCGAAATAGGCATCCATTTCCTTGCCATTCACGGTGACCTTGCCTGAGCCCGGCTTGATCCAGACACGGGCAACTGCGTCCTTGCGCTTGCCAGTGGCATAAGAGCGGCCCAGATCGTCACGAACCGGCTCACGAGGGGTCGCTTCTGCTTCTACGACGGGGGTTTCACCGCTGCCTTCGACAACCGCATCCAGACCTTCGAGTGATTTGATTTCTTCCGCCATGTTCAGACCCGCGTGTTTTTCTTGTTCATCGATTTGACATCCACCACCTCAGGGCTTTGCGCCTCGTGGGGATGCTCACCGCCCGCGTAGACGCGCAGATTTGTCATCTGGCGACGGGACAGGCGATTAGACGGCAGCATGCGCTTGACCGCTTGCATGACAACACGCTCAGGATGCTCTCCTTCGAGGATCTGACCCGTGGTGCGCGACTTGATCCCGCCCGGATAGCCGGTGTGCCAATAGTTTGGCTTTTCGCGCTTGTTGCCCGTCACCTGCACCTTTTCAGCGTTGATGACGATGACATTGTCGCCCATGTCCTGGCTTGGCGTAAAGGTCGCTTTATGTTTGCCGCGCAGACGCATCGCGATGATTGAGGCAAGACGGCCTAGAACGACGCCCTCAGCATCGATGAGTACCCATTTCTTCTCAATATCTGCAGGCTTTGCAGTAAAGGTTTTCATGTGATGTATCCCGTGGATAGGGTTTGAATTCAATTGCGCGGTTATACAGGGTAGTGCAGTCAATTCAATAGGCTTATGCCTCTTTTAAACAAGCAAAATCAATATCTTATAATTACGGTATTAAGATACCCCATAAATTTCATCTATTTTTGCAAGTCATTTGCGTGGTGGGATTGAATAGGTCAGGTTCGCACGTGCCACGGGCTTGTCGATGCCGTCCGAATGAACCAATACGTCGCCGACCGCTAAAACACGGCCCAACTTGAGCAAACGGCATTCTGCAATCAGGTCCCTGCCCGCTTCGGGTTTGCGCATGAAATCAATGGAACAGTTTGTTGTCACGGTCAGCGCCTCTGGCCCGATCATCGCTAGAACGGCCACATAGACTGAGACATCCGCCAGACCAAAGATCGAAGGGCCAGACACGGTGCCACCGGGCCGCAAATGATGTTCACCGACATTTAGGCGCGTCTTGACCCACATTTCCCCCACATCCTCGACGGTAAACTCACCCTTTATCTGTGGAAACACCTCGTCGAGAAACTCTGCGAGCTGCTGCTGGTTCATTTTCAGCGCCATACTTTCCTCCTGCGCGCGAACGTCCTACAAGGATCACAACAGATTAGGAGTGACAAGATGGCAATCCTGGAACGGCATGACGTGGGGGCAGTGGCACAACTTACACTGAACAGCCCTGGCAATCTCAATGCTTTGTCTGACGCGATGCTGGCCGCGCTAAAGGATGGTTTTGCAAAATTGTCTGAGGACAGGTCTATTCGAGCTGTGACGCTGTCTGGTGCCGGGAAGGCGTTTTGCGCCGGTCATGACCTCAAGGAGATGACGCAAGGCCGCCAAGCAGAGGATGGCGGTAAGGCCTATTTTGCGGACCTGTTCCGTCGTTGCGCTTCTGTGATGACCGCCATTCGCGACTTGCCCCAGCCCGTCATCGCTGCTCCGCACGGCATTGCCACCGCAGCGGGCTGTCAGCTCGTGGCGTCCTGTGATATGGCGATCGCGGCACAGGGCACGCGCTTTGGCGTAAATGGTGTGAATATCGGACTTTTCTGTTCCACGCCTATGGTGGCTCTCAGTCGGAATATACCGAGAAAACAAGCCTTTGAGATGCTCACCACAGGAAAGTTCATCGATACCGATCGCGCTGAAGCATTGGGATTAATCAATCGGTCTGTCCCTGCCGAAGATCAAGCCAGTGCGGTGCAAGACCTGGCAGAGACCGTCGCTGAAAAGCTCGGCGCGGTGGTCAAAATCGGAAAGCATGCGTTTTACAGGCAACTGGAGATGGGGCTTGATGACGCATACGCCTACACGGGCGATGTTATGGTTGAGAACATGCTGTGGCGCGATACAGAAGAAGGCATAAGCGCATTCCTAGAAAAACGTCCCCCGAACTGGGAGCAATGACCGCACCTCTTCATATCGTTGGCGGCGGCATGGCCGGATCAGAGGCGGCTTGGCAGGCCGCTGAAATGGGTGTGCCTGTAGTGCTCTACGAGATGCGGCCAAAGGTCGAGACGTTCGCACATCAAACCGACGATTTAGCCGAGATGGTGTGTTCCAATTCTTTTCGCTCTGATGATCACGAGCAAAATGCGGTGGGCCTTCTCCATTGGGAAATGCGAGCCGCCAATGGGCTCATAATGGAAATGGCAGAGCGTCATCGCTTGCCTGCAGGAGGCGCGTTGGCAGTGGATCGAGAGGCCTTCGCGCAATCGGTCACCGCCAAGGTCATGGCGCACCCTCTGATCGAGGTAAAATATCAGGAAATCAATACGCTACCGCGCGAAGGACAGTGGATTTTCGCGACAGGTCCGTTGACATCCGAAGCGCTTGGCGCTGCTATTGCGTCCGAGACCGGCACGGATAGGCTCGCGTTTTTCGACGCCATTGCACCGATCGTCTATTTCGACACGGTGGATATGTCGAAGGCCTGGATGCAGTCGCGCTACGATAAAGGTGAAACTGAAGAAGAACGCACCGCCTATCTCAATTGTCCGATGGACCGCGATCAGTACGAGGTGTTTATTGACGCGTTGCTCATGGCAGAGAAAACTGAGTTTCACGAGGGCGAAACCGCCACCTATTTCGACGGGTGTTTGCCGATTGAGGTAATGGCGGAACGCGGGCGGGAGACGCTACGGCACGGGCCAATGAAACCTGTAGGGCTGACCAATCCCCATGCGCCGGACGTGAAACTCCACGCGGTGGTACAATTGCGCCGCGACAATGCGCTTGGCACGCTCTACAATATTGTAGGCTTCCAAACAAAGATGAAGTACGGCGCTCAAGCTACGGTATTTAAGCTAATTCCAGGATTGCAGGACGCTAGTTTTGCTCGTCTGGGCGGTATTCATCGCAACACTTTCCTGAACTCACCTACGCTACTTGACGCGCAAATGCGGCTTAAAAGTCGTCCGAATATTCGCTTTGCTGGACAGATCACCGGCGTGGAGGGTTATGTTGAGTCCGCCGCTATGGGGTTGTTGGCGGGTCGCATGGCCGCCGCAGAGGCGCTTGACCGTGCCCTGCCCGCGCCACCGCAAGACAGCGCCATGGGCGCGCTCATCCATCACATCACGGGCGGCGCCAATGCCAAGACGTTTCAACCAATGAACGTCAATTTCGGTCTGTTCCGGCCTGTTGACGGCCTGAAATCTGGTCGGCGCGGTCGGCGCGACCGTTACAAAGCCTACACCGATAGGGCGAAATCCGCTTGGTCGGCTTGGTTGCGGCACTCCGAACTGGACGCAGCCACAGCCGTATGATTTCCTAAAGACATGCCTAAGGCATTTCTCGATAAAACCTATTCGCTGACGAGCGGCGAGGAAACGCGCGCCCATTACGATGCCTGGGCCAAGAGCTATGATGAGGAGCTGCACAACAACGGCTATGCGACACCGGTTCGGATTGCAAAAGCCATGGCTGAGCATTGTAGAGATCCAGACATTCGCCTGCTCGATTATGGCTGCGGTACCGGTCTTTCTGGGGAAGCGTTGCAGCTCGCGGGTTTCAATGACATAGACGGAATGGATCCAAGCGAAGAAATGATCGCAGTGGCACGCGGTAAGGGAGTGTACCGTAATTTATCGACATTCGACCCCGCCGAGCCAAGCCCGATTGCGGCAAGCGCCTATGGCGCAATCACCTGTATCGGTGTGATTGGCGTGGGTGCGGCCCCGCCTGAAACCTTTGATCTGGTCATGGACGCGCTACCGAAAGGCGGTATTCTGGGCTACAGCTTGAACGACCATGCGCTGGCAAACCCGGACTACGAAGGACGGCTAGACCATTGGACGGAAAGCAATCGCGCAAAAGTCTTGTTCAAGGAATACGGTGTGCACTTGCCGGGTCAAAACCTGTTTTCAAACGTATATATCGTTGAAAAGACTTGAATTTTAGGACTCGATTTGCGCCCTCTCCGACAGGTCCATTGCATCTGGGGCATGCGTATTCTGCGCTGTTGGCCTTTGATACGGCGCAGGCCGAGGAAGGTGAGTTCTTTCTGCGTCTGGACGATATCGATCAAAGCCGTTCAAGAGATAGTTGGGCAGACCAGATTGAGGATGATTTGCGTTGGCTAGGGCTGCGATGGCCAGAGCCGGTTTGGCGACAATCGCAGCGTTTAACGCGGTATCGCGAAGCGCTCCATCGATTGTGGGACATAGGTTTGCTCTATCCGTGCGCGTGCACACGCGCCGATATCCGCGCTGCCGCACAGGCCCCACAGGAAGGCGCGCCGTTACAGGGACCTGATGGTGTCATATATCCTGGAACTTGCAGACAGGAACAGCCTTCTACCGGTCCGCTGCCCGATGTCGCTTTGCGCCTCAACATGGCCGCAGCGCTGGAGCGTCTAGATGCTCCGCTGAGTTTCATCGAGAATGGCAAATTTAAGCAGACGCGAATGGTCCGGCCAGAGAATATGGTCACGCAAGTGGGCGACGTGGCGCTCGCCAGGCCTGGTATGGGCGCGTCCTACCACTTGTCGATTGTCTGCGATGATTTTGACCAGAAGATATCTCACGTTATCCGAGGCGAAGACCTCTTCGATGCGACACAAATCCATGTCCTGCTACAACGTTTGCTTGGCTTCGACACGCCGGTTTACCATCATCACCGCTTGATCAGGGACAATACTGGCAAGCGGCTTGCCAAACGCGATGATGCGCGCGCGATTGCCACCTATCGCGAAGCTGACAAAACTCCAAACGAGGTTCGTGGAATGGTCGGGCTCAATCCACCATCGGCTTCATGATTTCGATTTCTTCACCATCTTTTACCGCAGTGTAAAAACAGCTTCGCCGATTGGTGTGACAGGCCGCGCCTTTTTGGCGCACCAGCACCAAAAGACAATCGCGATCGCAATCGACTCGCAGCTCAACAAGCTCCTGCGTGTGCCCGCTGGTCTCGCCTTTAACCCAAAATTGCTGACGCGAGCGGCTCCAATAGGTTACGCGTCCAGTCTCTAATGTGCGCGCGATCGCATCAGCGTTCATCCAGGCCATCATTAACACTTCATGGCTTTCTGAGTCCTGAGCTATAGCAGGGCATAAACCTTGCGCATTAAAGGTCAGCGTCGTTGGATCAAAGGACATGGCAGAAATTCTTTTGTTTTTGCAAAGTTGCCCCTATTTATGGGGCTTGAGAGCAAAGAGAAAGCCATGAGTGCTGATCAGGACCTGATAAAACTATATTCCAACCGCATTCTGGCGCTTGCAGCGGATATTCCTCATCTTGGTCGACTGGATCATCCGGACGTGACGGTAAAACGTCGTGCCCCGCTTTGTGGTTCCACCGTGACCATTGATCTAAAGATGGCGAACGGTCAGGTGACCGATTACGCGGCAGAGGTGAAAGCCTGCGCGCTTGGCCAGGCGGCGGCGAGCGTGGTCGGCAGAAATGTGATTGGTCGGACAGAACAGGACTTATTGTCCGCCCGCGCGGCGTTACGTAGAATGCTGAAAAATGACGGTCCAACCCCTGCCGCACCCTTTGAAGAGTTGGACGTACTACGCGCGGCCAAAGACTTCAACAACCGGCATGATTCCATTCTGCTTACGCTTGACGCGCTGGCGCAGGCTTTCGACGATATCCGTGCTTCTGCATAAAAAAAACCGCCGCGCACTCAAAAGAGCGGCGGCGGGAGGAATGCGTATTCCGTGGTCCGTCGCGTACCAGGTAAAAGAGGCAAACCCGGTTGCGTAAGGACAGTGGTGGATCGCGTCAAGAAGTTGGGACAGTAGACACGATGGCGCGACGGCACGGAAGTCGCAGGCAGAAACCTACAAAAGACCCGGCAGATAAAGACCACCCAGCAACGTCACCATCAACGCAACAGCACCTATGAAATCACCAGCTAGTGTTTTGGGCGCGCGGATCGCAGCATCTTTGAAGTCGTTGAGCATTGTCTTACCTAAGGGTTAAATCGAAGTTGCTAATTTGTTCTCATTTTTAGCTCAAATTGTAAAGAACTTTTTAAGAACATTTGTGAACAATTTGGCAATTTCGGTGCAAATAACTGATTTTCAAAGAAAGTTACCCAACGCCAATGAGTTTGATCGCTTCGTCCTGTTCCATAAGCCAAAGTAGAACACGTGCGGCTTTGCCGCGCTCTGATGTCAGGTCAGGGTCATCGTTAAGAAGTTTACGCGCATCGCTTTGGGCCACCGCCATGAGCGACGTCTGACTTTCCAGATCCGCAACGCGAAATCGCGGCAGGCCAGATTGCGCGGTCCCGATGAGATCCCCTACCCCTCGCATTTCAAGGTCGACCTCGGCAATGCGAAAGCCATCCTCAGTTTCTCGCATAATCTCCAATCGCTTCTGCGCTGTTTCTGACATCGGTGCCTGATACATCAGCAGGCAAGTCGATTGCTGTGACCCGCGCCCGACCCGTCCGCGTAGCTGGTGTAATTGCGCCAAACCAAAACTCTCTGCACGTTCAATCACCATAATCGAGGCGTTGGGCACATCAACGCCCACCTCGATGACCGTGGTGGAGACCAGCACGTTTGTCTGACCAGATTTGAATGCCGCCATCGCCGCATCTTTTTCTTCTGGCGGCATCTGGCCATGCACCAGCCCCACATTACCATCACCTAAAGCGGCGCGCAGGGATTTGAACCGTTCCTCGGCACTCGAAAGATCAAGCACTTCGCTTTCGTCTACAAGTGGGCACACCCAGTAGGCCTGCCGCCCTTCTTGCATGGCACGGCGCAGTTTGCCCACGACTTCATCTAGCCGGTCCATGTTAATTAGCGCCGTTGTCACCGGGGTACGCCCTGGTGGTTTTTCATCAAGGATGCTGACATCCATGTCGCCATATTGGGCCAGTGCGAGGCTGCGCGGGATTGGTGTGGCGGTCATGACCAGCATATCTGCTGCCTCGCCCTTGCGACCGAGCGCGAGTCGTTGGCGCACACCAAAACGGTGCTGCTCATCGACAACTGCCAGGCGTAGATCGGCAAACTCGACATCCTTTTGAAACACCGCATGGGTACCGACGAGAATGTGGATGTCGCCCGCTTTCAACGCGGCAAGCTTGGCCTTGCGCTCTGCCCCCTTGTCGCGACCCGTGAGGATTTCCATCACGACGCCAGCCTCTTCGGCCAAAGGTTGCAGGCCTTGCAAATGCTGGCGCGCCAACACTTCGGTGGGCGCCATCAACGCGCCCTGCCCGCCCGCTTCGACAGCGATAATAAGTGCCATCAGTGCCACGAAGGTTTTACCAGACCCAACATCGCCCTGTAGCAACCGGCTCATCTTGCGCGGTGCGGCCAGATCGGCGGCAATCTCGGCAACCGCTTGGGTTTGCGCCCGTGTGGGGGCAAATGGCAACGCGGCCAGCACCCTGTTTTGCCTCTCACCAGTGCCGGTGGTTTCCCGCCCTTTTCCACGCCGCAATTTCGACCGTGCCAAGGCCAGGGTCAGCTGATGCGCGATCAGTTCATCATAGGCTAGTCTTTCGCGCGCCGGGTCGGACTGGGCTATGTTACGTGCGCCGTTCGGGGCATGCGCACGCTGAACCGCGGACTGCCATTCGGGCCAGTTCGCACGCGACTTCTGCGCCGGATCGATCCATTCCAAAAGCTCTGGCGCCCGCGCGACGGCGCCGCGCACAGCTTTGCTCATGGTCTTCTGAGTTACACCTGCGGTCAGTGGATAAACCGGTTCGAAATCGGGTATCTCATCGTTCTTGTCCGGATCCAGAATATGATCGGGGTGCACCATCTGGGCAATCCCGTCGAAGATCTCGACCTTTCCAGAAATCAGTTTGCGTGACCCGGTGGGCAAAACCCGGGAAAGGTAATCCTCGCGGCCATTGAAAAACACCAGTTGAAAACTGGTTTGCGCGTCCTCTACCTGAATACGATATGGGCGCCCTTTTTGGCGCGGCGGCATGTGACGACCAACCATGACCATGACAGTGACAACGCCAGGCAGCTCTGCACCCTGGACGCTCTCACGCTTACGCCGGTCTATACCAGCATGCGGCAAAGTGTAGAGCAGATCACGAGGGCGCGCGATATCGAGGCCGGCCATGTTCTGGGCAATCTTCGGGCCAACACCATCGAGGGTTTCAAGCCCGGCAAACAGCGGGAAAAGGATTTCAGGCCGCCCGCTCATGCCTCTCCGATAAGCTCAAGCCAGCCGTCTTCGTCCAGCATTGTTATGCCGAGCGTTTCAGCCTTTTTAGCCTTGCTCCCGGCGCCCGGCCCGGCCACCACCAGATCAGTCTTAGCGGACACAGAGCCTGAGACTTTCGCGCCCAAAGCCTCTGCGCGCGCTTTGGCTTCGGCGCGCGTCATCTTCTCCAAAGTTCCAGTGAAAACCACGGTTTTGCCCACGACTGGACTATCCGTCGTGGTGGGCAGCTCTACGTCTTGCACGTCGAGATGTGCCGTCAGGCGATCTATGCTGGCACGCTCTTGATCGCTTGAAAATGCCGCCACCAGCGACCGTGCCATCGCCTCGCCCACACCGTCAATGGCGATCAGCGCGTCCCACTCAGCACCTTCAAAAGAGGTAGCACCGTCCATCGCCAGGGTAAAATTCTGCCAATCGCCATAACTACGGGCAATCAGGTTGCTGGCCTGTTCACCTACGTGGCGGATGCCAAGTGCAAAAAGCAGTCTGCCGAACCCGATCCGGCGCTTTTCGTCAATGGCGGCAAACAGATTGTCTGCGCTTTTCTCGCCCCAGCCTTCTTTGTTCCTGAGCTGTTGTAAGCCACTGCCAAACCGCTCTTTCAGCGTGAAGATGTCGGCGGGCTCTTTGATCCAATCATCTGAATAGAACTGCTCAACCTGTTTGGACCCCAAACCTTCGATATCGAAGGCGGCGCGAGAGACGAAGTGTTTCAGTTTCTCGACCGCCTGCGCCGGGCAGATCAGGCCACCGGTGCAACGGCGTACAGCGTCGCCTACCTCCCGGATCGCCTCTGAGCCGCATTCCGGACATATCGTTGGAAAGTCATACGGCACCGCATCCTGAGGACGTTTGGAGAGATCAACATCCGCCAGCTTCGGGATCACGTCGCCTGCGCGATAGACCTGCACCCAATCCCCTTCGCGAATATCCTTACCGTCTCGAATGGGATTGCCTTTGGCATCGCGCCCAGAAATGTAATCCTCGTTATGCAGTGTCGCATTGCTGACCACGACGCCGCCAACCGTGACCGGTTGCAACCGGGCGACCGGGCTTAGCGCGCCAGTGCGTCCAACTTGAATATCAATGCCCTCAAGGCGGGTCCAGGCGAGCTCTGCAGGGAATTTATGGGCCGTGGCCCATCGTGGCGTTGTGGAGCGAAATCCCAGCCTGCGCTGTAGATCGAGAACATTGACCTTATAAACAACGCCATCAATGTCATAACCGAGATCGGCACGCCGTTGCTCGATTTGCGCGTAATGCGCCAGCATCTCCTCCGGCCCTTCGCAGACGGCGGTCAGCGGATTAGTTGCGAAACCGAGCGACGCAAGCCGTTCAATCGCACTCATCTGCGTGTCGGCCAGAGGTGCGCTGAGATCCCCCCAAGCATAGGCGAAAAACCGCAGCGGACGCGAGCGCGTGATTGCTGCATCCAGCTGTCGCAACGATCCTGCCGCGGCGTTGCGAGGATTGGCAAAGGTTTTGCCATCGACCTCGGATTGACGTTGGTTAAGCACGGCAAAATCTTCATGGCTCATATAGACCTCACCCCGCACTTCCAGCACATCCGGCGCGCCGATTATATCCTTCGGTACGTCCTCAATGGTGAGGGCGTTCTCGGTGACGTTTTCGCCGGTTTCCCCATCACCCCGCGTTGCTGCCATTACCAAGTGACCAGATTCATATCGTAAGGAAAGGCTGAGCCCGTCAATTTTGGGTTCTGCGGTGTAGCTTAATTGCTCAGATGCATTGAGACCGAGGTATCGACGAATGCTGTCATCAAAATCAAAAATATCTTGCGCATCGAATGCATTTGAAAGGCTCAACATACGCACCGTATGCTTTACCTTGGAAAATCCCGAAGCAGGCGCAGCACCAACCTGTTCGCTCGGACTATCGGCGCGCTTGAGGCTTGCGAATCTGCCCTCAATTTCTTTGTTACGACGTTTCAGAGCATCATATTCAGCATCAGAAATGTCCGGTGCGTCGTCCTGATGATATGCCCTGTTGGCCTTATCCAGCTCCTTGGCCAAACGCTCTAATTCGCGCCCAGCCTGCGCCTCGGATAGATCTTTGACCGCAATGTCACGGCTCATTTTGCCCGCAGACCCCCATCAGATACCGCGCATTGAATTGGATCGAGTGTTAGGGCCACATAACGATGAGGTCCAGTACCCCGCTTAATCGCCGCCCAAAAAAATGGGCCGGAAATACCGGCCCAGGAACCAACCAACAGGGAAATATTAGGCCAGGCGACTGGAAAGGGGTGGGGATTGGGGGTGCGCCTGGCCTTTAGACAACAGCTTTAGGCGCCAATCGCCAAGCGGCTGTCGCTGCTTTCCACTGGATCGGGGTCACGCAACACGTAACCACGACCCCACACGGTTTCGATGTAGTTGTCCCCATCTGTTGCCTCCGCAAGTTTTTTGCGCAGCTTGCAGATAAAGACGTCGATGATTTTCAGTTCTGGCTCGTCCATGCCACCGTAGAGATGGTTGAGGAACATTTCCTTTGTAAGCGTTGTGCCCTTGCGAAGGCTCAACAGTTCTAACATTTGATATTCCTTCCCGGTCAAATGCACGGTCCGGCCACCAACATCGACAGTTTTTGCGTCGAGATTGACATTGACCTTGCCCGTGCGAATGACCGATTGGGAATGGCCTTTGGAGCGACGGATAATGGCGTGAATGCGTGCCACCAGTTCTTCTCGGTGGAACGGTTTCGTGAGGTAATCATCGGCGCCAAAACCAAACCCTTTGATCTTGTTTTCAGTGTCGTCGGCGCCGGTCAGAATGAGGATTGGAGTCTCTACACGCGCGAGGCGCAGCTGCCTTAGTACCTCATGCCCGTTCATATCTGGAAGGCCGAGATCGAGCAGGATGAGATCATAGTCATAAAGCTTGGCCAGATCGATGCCCTCTTCACCCAAATCTGTCGTATACACGTTTAGATTTGCGTGTGTGAGCATCAGCTCGATGCTTTTGGATGTGTTTGGGTCATCTTCGACCAATAGGACGCGCATGGTTAACTCTCCGGTGTAATCTGTGTCTAACCGAACAGTCGCTAAAATTGGTTAATCACAGGTTACTCTAAGAGAACAAATAGCGTATTCTACTTATGGTTGTCCAGTGTTTTTCCACTAGTAGCCTTCAAACCGGCTTCGCCAAACTGAGAAACGGCCTGTAACCACTCGCTAAACTCAGCCTTGCTGATACCGTAAGTGTCTTGCGCATGTTTTTGCGTAATAAGGCCATGCATGACCCCGCGAACAACCGCAAGTTTACGCGAGGCGACCCACCTGGTCGTCGCTTCGGATGGTAAATCAGCCTTGGTTAAAATAGTGCCATCCGGCAAAGTAACCGCGCGTGGCCCGTCCACCTTCTTCAAATACATGCGTTACACCCTTTTACTCACATCTGGCGAACATGCCCGGCACGACTTAACAGCCTGTGAAGCGGCACAAATGTAGTAATTAAGGTTTTTCTAAAACCGGTGGGAAAACCATCGCGGTGCATGTCTGATTTCAGTGTTGAGTATCCGGCGTGTTCGACACATTATATGAGGAGGTTTTGCTCGGGCCTCCGCCCTCCACACGGGAAGCACCTAACATGTAGAGCGAAAAAGCTTGGACCTTTCTCTATCGAGCACACGCATAAGGGGGGATTGCACTAGTGGCTCGCAGGAGGAGGAACTAACATGCGACTATCTGCTCCCATATACCTGTTGAAACGACGCGCAAAGCTCTTGGCGCGACAGAATGGTATCCCATTACATAAAGCGCTAAATCAAGTGGCTGTCCAAGAGGGGTTTCGTAGTTGGAGTCTTCTTGCATCGTCGATCCAAAGTCCGTCGAGAAGTATTCTGACGAACCTGAATTCTGGCGATTTGGTTCTTCTTGCCGCAAGACCCGGTCATGGCAAAACGCTTCTCGGTCTAGAGCTGGCGTCCAAGGCAGAAGAGATAAACCGCAAAGGGTATTTCTTCACGCTGGACTATCACGAGCGCGATATCGCGCGTCAGTTCGAAACTCTTGGCATCCATCCGTCTGCGCAAATGGCCGTTGTTATTAATACTTCAGACGACATTTCGACAAGCTACATCATTGAACAATTGAAGTACGAACGCGAACCAACAATTATTGTAATTGATTACCTTCAACTGTTGGATCAAAAGCGCTCCAATCCATGTCTGAGCGATCAAATCAAGTCTTTAAAGCGATATGTGTTGGACAATGGCTCAGTATGCGCTGTGATTTCACAAATTGATCGCAGGTTCGACATGGAAGATAAGTCCATGCCCGGTATGTCGGATGTTCGCTTGCCCAACCCGCTCGATTTGAACGCGTTTAACAAGGCTTTCTTCTTACACAACGGTGCAATTCAAATGGTTCAGGCTGCATAAAAGCGTTAAATTGACGCTTAACAAAGTCTCGCAAAGCCTTATATACCGCGCAGCGAAACGGAGAGCTTTATGCCGCTTGATCCTGCCCTTAACTCGCTTGGTTTTGCCAAGGACCCGTCCGACACCCGTGTCGTGGTGGCGATGTCGGGTGGCGTGGACAGCTCTGTGGTTGCCGCCAAGCTCGCCGAGGAAGGTTATGACGTGGTGGGTGTCACGCTTCAGCTTTATGATCACGGTGCGGCCTTGGCAAAGAAAGGCGCGTGCTGCGCTGGCACCGATATCCACGATGCACGCCGTGTGGCCGAGTCCATCGGCTTTCCGCACTACGTGCTGGATTATGAGAATTTGTTTCGCGATGCGGTGATTGACGAATTCGCTGACAGTTACTTGTCCGGGGCAACACCAGTACCTTGCATCCGCTGCAATGAACGGGTGAAGTTCAAGGATCTGTTGCAAACCGCGCGCGACTTGGACGCCGATTGCATGGCCACCGGCCATTATATCCAACGCAAGCTCGGCTTTCATGGGCCAGAGCTGCATTGCGCTGCGGATGCAACGCGCGATCAATCCTATTTCCTGTTCTCGACAACGCCGGAACAGCTCGACTTTCTGCGCTTTCCTTTGGGCCACCTGCCCTCCAAGGACGCCACGCGTGAATTGGCTGGGCGCTATGGGCTCGAAGTTGCGGATAAACCGGACAGTCAGGACATCTGTTTTGTGCCAGGGGGCAATTACGCTGCCGTTATCGAAAAACTCCGCCCAGGTGCGGCGGAGCCCGGGGAGATCGTGCATGTTGATGGGCGCGTTCTGGGCACCCATAACGGCGTGATCCATTACACAATAGGCCAACGTCGCGGTCTGGGTATTGGCGGGTTGAGTGAGCCACTTTATGTGGTGAAGCTCGAAGTCGACACCCACCGCGTTGTCGTCGGACCCAAAGAGATGCTGGCCACGCGAACGGTTCCGGTGCGGGAGATCAACTGGCTGGGCGACACGGACATTATGAGTAGGCCGGAATGGCATCTCTCGGTCAAAGTCCGCTCCACCCGGCCACCTCGTGAGGCCATCTTGCGCCCTCTGACCAAGGATCACGCAGAGGTTGAACTCTTTGCGCCCGAGGCCGGCGTGTCACCCGGGCAGGCTTGTGTTTTCTACGAAACTTCAGGTTCGCGCATCCTTGGCGGCGGATGGATAAACAAGGATTGAAACACGCCGATGACGCGTTTCATTTTCCTTTGAACAGATAATGCAAACACAAAAGAACACTCCCCGACGGTACATTCGTCGGGGGTTATCGTAGTTTCACTTTGAACTGAGGCTTCTGCTAGAAGCGGATTTCGCCACGGATGCCGAAACGCCGGGTCGGGCCGACCTCAAGTGCCGCAACGTCGCCAAAAATCAGCGTTGTTGTACCGAGGGCGTAAACCTCATCGAACACATTCTCCACAAATGCCTCAACAAGGAAACCTTCATTGCGCAGGCCAAGTCGCAAATCAACCACGTCATAGGCGTCCAGAACAGGAGCCGTAGGCGATAAGAAGCTGATAAAGTCGCTGCGATACGTGTAATCCGCTCTAAAGTAGGCCTCTCCGTCTCGAACGAACGAAACAGGTTCAATGTATTCTGCCGATACGTTCACTGAGTGACGTGGCGCATTCGGAAGCCTGTTTCCAGTTTGATCACCCAAGATGGGATCAACAAAGGAAGAGAACTCACTTTCATTATAGCCGTAACTTGCATTGAGCGTGAGCTTGTTCGTGATTTGCGCCGCAAGCGTTATTTCAGCACCATAGCTCTCGGCTTCGTCGGCGTTGATGATAACAGTCTCGAAACCGGTTAAGGCAAGCGCGGACGGGGCTGCAGAAACGACCTGAATATCATCATAGTCGATAAAGAAGAAGCTGCCGGTCAGTTGTACCTGGTTTTCGAGGAATGATGACCGAAAGCCAATCTCGAAATTCTTTGCTCGTTCCTCATCAAACGGAGTGATCGGAAGCGTGCCTGCGCTGGTAAATCCGCCTGGGCGGAAACCAGTTGAGAATAGAAAATAAGTCGAGAAATC
>JBCDDS010000072.1:0-18121 GCA_039180185.1 Pseudomonadota bacterium
GGACAAGCCAGCAATGCCGGTTGCGCATCTGACTGTGCGCGGCAAAGACGGCATTTGGCTAAAACTCACGTCTCGCGGTAATGTCGTAGCACGTACAGCCTGATTGCCGAAGCGAGCCCGATCTCCATCCCGCGCGCCTCGTCGATCTCTGCGGCCAGCGCGTTGATCGCGATGCCGCGCTCCGACGCGATCTCTCGAAATGCTTGCCAGAATTCTTCTTCTAAGGACACGCTCGTACGGTGTCCCCGCAGGGTCAGTGACCGCTTCTGAGGTCTTGCGCTCATTCCTCGCGCCGGTGCGCGTCGAGTGTCTTGCGCGCCGCGTCCCGCTCGGCCTCTTCGACCTCTCGCTGCGCCTTTGTCCGGCCAAACTTCACCGCGTTCTCATCGGCCTTGGCGCGCTTTTCGTCGCGCGCCTTGGCCTTACGGAAGCGGTTGAGGTTGACCGGCTGGCTCATTTTGCCTTGGGCCCGATCATATTCTCCGGCCTTACCACGCGGTCGAAGGTCTCTTCATCGACAAAGCCCAGGTTCACAGCCTCCTCGCGCAACGTTGTACCGTTCTTATGGGCCGTCTTGGCGACCTTGGTGGCGTTGTCATAGCCGATGGTTGGCGCCAGTGCCGTGACCAACATCAGGCTTTCTTTCATCAGCTTGTCGATGCGCGGCCCGTTGGCCTCGATGCCCAGAAGCATCCGCTCGGTGAAGCTGTCGGCCGCATCCCCCAGAAGCTGGATCGACTGCAGCAGGTTATAGGACATCATAGGGTTGTAGACGTTCAGCTCAAAATGCCCCTGAGAGCCCGCAAACTTAATGCCCGCGTCATTACCCATAACATGGGCGGCCACTTGTGTGAGTGCCTCGGCCTGTGTCGGGTTGACCTTCCCCGGCATGATCGAGCTTCCCGGCTCATTTTCTGGCAGGATCAGCTCCCCCAGACCGGAGCGCGGCCCAGAGCCCAGAAAGCGGATGTCATTGGCGATCTTGTAGCAGCTGCCCGCCACGGTGGAGAGGGCTCCGGAGAGGAACACCATGGCGTCATGCGCTGCCAGCGCCTCAAACTTGTTGGGTGCTGTGACGAAAGGCAGATTGGTGATCTCGGCCATATTGGCCGCAACGGTCTCACCCCAGCCCTTTGTAGTGTTAAGACCAGTACCTACAGCAGTGCCGCCTTGGGCCAGCTCATAGATGCCCGGCATCGCGGCTTCGACACGTGCGATGCCCTGACGGATCTGATGGGCGTAGCCGGAAAACTCCTGTCCAAGCGTCAGAGGCGTTGCGTCCTGCGTGTGGGTGCGCCCGATCTTGATGATGTCTTTGAACTCATCCTGCTTCTGTTCCAGCCCCGCCAGGAGCCGCTTTAGCCCCGGCAGAAGTACGTCGCGCACGCTCATTGCCGCAGCGATATGCATGGCCGTGGGGAAGGTGTCATTCGACGATTGCCCCATATTGCAATGATCATTGGGATGCACCGGGTCCTTGGAGCCAATCACTCCGCCCAAAATCTCAATCGCACGGTTGGCTATGACCTCATTGGCGTTCATGTTGGATTGCGTTCCAGAGCCCGTCTGCCAAACGGCGAGCGGGAAATGGTCATCAAGCTTGCCGTCTACAACTTCACCTGCTGCCTCGATCACCGCTTCGGCAATTTTGCCGTCCATTGCGCCAGACGCTTTGTTGGCCATGGCGCAGGCTTTTTTGATTACACCAAGCGCGCGGACGATGGCGACCGGCTGCTTTTCCCAACCGATGGGAAAGTTCATCAGAGAGCGCTGTGTCTGCGCCCCCCAATACTTATCAACAGGCACCTCGAGTGGACCGAAACTGTCGGATTCCGTGCGTGTGTCCGTCATCGTGTATTCTCCATGCGCTACGGGCGTTTGGCTCCGCCGTGATTACTCGCCGACGTGGTAACGTAAGCCGTGAAGCGCAGCAAATCGAAACCGGAAAAGAGATAACAAAACAGCAGGCTATTTTCTGAAGTGATCGAGTGTGACAACCTCTGCATCTTCTTGTGATGCGTTTTCTGGCGCCGCAGCGGGTTCCGCAGGCGTTATAGCGTCCTCTGCGGTGTCTTCCTTTTCTTCCTCTTCCTCCTGAGGTTCAAATCGCAGGCCAAACTCAACCGAGGGATCGACGAAAGTTTGGATCGCATCGTAGGGGATGTAGAGGTTTTCTGGGTTGTCACCGAAGTTCAGCGTCACGGAGAAACCGTCATAGGTGATTTCGAGATCGTTGAACCAGTGCTGCATCACCACGGTCATCTCGCTCGGATAGCGCTCGCGCAGCCAATCTGCCAAACGCGCCTCTGGGTGCACGGTCTCAAAAGTAATGAAAAAATGATGCGCTCCGGGCAAACCGTTATCGCGGACGTCCTCAAGCACTTCCTTTATCAGGCCACGCATCGCGCGGTGCATCAGTTTTCCGTAATCAATAGAACGGGTCATTACAGGCCTCATCGCCACCCCTCTAAAGCATAGGGGATTCGAAGCAAAACAAAAGACCTCAAAGAGGCAGCATTGTCGCAAGATGATCGAAACCAACAGCGATAATGGCCATAAAGATCAGCCCGATAACGAGCGGAACTCGATGTGCAGCAAGCAAAACTCCAGCAACAGCGATCAAAATGACGCTCATTGAGGACAGTTTTGACAGATCAATATTCGATACCTCTTTGGGCGCGGAAAACAAAACGTTGAGTGTGAACCAGACAGCGAGATTGAGAATAACACCAACAACGGAAGCAGAAATAGCGTTTAGAGCGCCTTTAAGACGTGGACGCGATGCGAGTGCATCAACATATGGTGCAGCCGTAAAAATCCAAAGAAAACAGGGCACAAACGTGACCCAGAGCGTGACGCCCGCCGCGCCAACCGCCAACCAGGGACCGCCTTGCAGAAAGCCAGTTAGAAACGCGGCAAATTCGGTCACCAAGATAAGTGGTCCTGGTGTTGTCTCGGCCAGACCTAACGCGTCGATCATTTGGTCGGTGGAAAGCCACTCGAAGCCATGGACGATCTCTTGCGTCATATAGGCCAGCACCGCGTAAGCACCGCCAAAAGTCACCACAGCAAGTTTGGAGAAAAAGACAGCAAGATCGAGTAGCAAAGTTGAGCCGGATACCCACAGTCCAAGCATCGGGATGGCCCATATCGTGCCCCATAACAGGGCTGTTCGGAGGGTATTGGCAGGTTTTACATATACCGCAGGCTTTTCCTCGATGTCTGCATCGTTTTCAGACATCAGAATGAACCCAATGAGGGCAGCGCAAGCTATGATTAACGGAAACGGAATATTGATGAAGAAGATGGCTACGAATGCAACGCCGGCAAGCACTCTTGGCAACGCGCCGTTTAGCGTCCTCTTAGCAAGTCTGAGAAGCGCCTGAAAGACTATGATCACAACGGCTGCCTTGATGCCGACAAATGCGGCTTTCACAAGCGGTAGGTCACCATAGAGGGCATAACCAAACCCGAGTGCCAGAATGATTGTGGCGCCGGGGATCACAAAGAGGAGCCCCGCCAGGAGGCCGCCAAGAACGCCGTGTAGCCGCCATCCAGCATAAGTGGCCAGTTGCATGGCCTCTGGCCCGGGCAGAAGCATAAAGAACGAAAGTGCCCGCAGGAACTGTTTGTCGGAAAGCCAGCTACGTTTGTCGACCAGCTCTGTCTGCATCAGGGAAATTTGTGCCGCGGGTCCGCCAAAAGACAAAAGACCAATGCGGCCGAACACTTTGAAAAGATCGGAAATTGAAACCTGCATGTCTTTGTTACTCACCCGATCCTGCCTGATCTTGGCCGGTATAGGCGTATAAGGCATCACAAATTGCAAGTCCCGCTTCCAGACGGTTCTGGTCTTCGATATGCAGCGTTGATAAGCCGGTCCAGATCATTTCTGTATCTGGAATGCGTGATGACATGATCACGAGCCGTTGGGAGCGCAGATGAAACTTGTCCTGTAGTTCGACAAAGGGCCTGTCTGTTGCGGGCAGGGGTGTTGCGCCAAACTTTTGTGACACAAGATCGATCTGATCCGGTTCGACGAAAAGAATACGTGCCTGGGTGTCTACGAAGCGCCGGATGAGCCACAGACAAAACAGCTCCTTTAAGCTTGGACCGGTCCTTGCAACCCACAGCGTTTTACCGTCGATGCGTTTGGGTATGTCCGTGGCCGGTAGACGCGCTGTGCCTGCCGCATCGCGCCAATCAAACATGCCCCCCTTAAGAAATCTGGCATCGAGACCTTCTGCACGTAACCACGCAGCGACACCTTGGCTCAATTTGAGCCCTTTTTGACAAACGATTACTGCGGCCTGATCACCTAAAGCGTGGATCAAACCCGGCACGTCAGTATGTGGATGCCGCCGCGATCCGGGGATCAGGTAAGGATCGGAGCAAAAGTCCTCTTCAATACAGATATCGATGATAGCCGGGCACGTAGGGGTGCCAATCAATTGGTTGAGTTCAGATACAGAAATCGCATTTGCCATAGCCATTCACATCCCTTGCGATTGCAGTGGATGCGACTTTGGGCCGAGGCCTTATGGGGCAGTCGCGTTTGGCCCCGCCGTGTTTCGATAGGTTATCGGTGAATAGCGGTCAAGCGACCTGTGCGGCGCGTTGTCCGGCTAGGCACTGTTGCATCGTGTCAGGTGGGAGTGTTCCAAGCTGCTCCCAAAGGCTGATGAAGTCCACGTAATTGTAGCCTTCTTGGAACTGCCCGTCGCTTATGCGCGCCATCGCAAGGCCGTAAGCAGACACTTGCTTTTGCGTTTTGCGGCACGTCCCTTTGATGTCCATTAAGATTGAAACCCAATCCCCGTCTTCCATGAACCGTTCGATTTCGACAGTGATATTCCCAACCAAACTGAGAAATGCTGAAGCAAAAATTTTGAACTCCTCAGCACCTATGCTTGGAGTTGGTTTCATTCCAAGCACTGGTGCTTTTGGCGCCATCATTTCATCAATGGCGCCTAGATCCTCCTCGGCCCAGACACGGCGAAACCATGTTTCCACAAATGCACGATTATCCATTTCGTTCCCCTATCACTGAAGATATTGGCTGACCCTAGCACAGCCCTGGGTTGATCAGACTCACAATTTTGGGAAGTGCAGGCTTCTGTTGCCAGGCGCCTGCGAACCCCGCCTAGACTTGCAAGAGCCTAGGGCTTAATTTTCGGTCTTTCGGACTGCTTACGCAGCCAGAGCAACCGGAGCTTTGTTGTCGTTTGCAACTAGCTTAGGTGTACCGATAACGGTGGTAACTCACCGGGACAAAGCTAACCCCTTTAGACGTTCGTCGATCCTATTTCGGCCCCATGATCCCCAAACGAAGGATTTTGGTGGAGCCGCCGGGTACCGCCCCCGGGTCCGATCCGCTTATTACGAGCGCGTTTATGTCCATAGTTCGCTTAAGCGAACATCAAAAACATAGAGGCAGAACGGCAATTTTGCAATGTTTCCGCCAATTGCGCATTCTGATCGATTGTATTGGCAAGACAGTGCTTTGAACTTGCCAATAGGACCAAGGTCAGCGATTTTTCATCTGCGGCTTACAGAAGGCAGTCACCCATGTCACTTTTGTCCAATATCATCATTTTGCTTATTGCGCTCCTGCACTTTTACATCCTGTGGTTCGAAATGTTCGCGTGGGAAAGCCGGGGGCCGAAAGTGTTTCGAGCGTTCGAGAAGGAGATGTTTCCAAAGACAAAGGTCATGGCGGCCAATCAGGGGCTTTACAACGGGTTTCTGGCGGCAGGTCTTGTCTGGGCATTGTTGATCTCAGATCCGATTTGGTCGGATCGCATCGCGCTGTTCTTTTTGCTTTGTGTTTGTGTTGCCGGCGTTTACGGCGCCATGACCGCTAGCAAACGCATATTGTACGTGCAGGCGGTTCCAGCCGCGATCGGGATAGTGCTGGTCTTGATCAGCTGAACAGCGCTTCGAGTGCAGTTCGAGAAATGAAAACGGCGCCGCAGAACGGCGCCGTTTCTCGTTTCAACAGTGAAGTTACTCGGCTGGCTGCTCACCCGCCATGCTGGATTTGTCCCGCAAGCCGTCACGGAACATGGCTTTGCCAAGTGCAATACACATCAGGCCCATGACCATTGTGAAGGGCAGGGCGCCGATAATCATCGCATTCCGCAAAGCGTCCATTGGGTTGTTGTCGCCTGCGGCCAAAAGCAGCGTGCCGATCACGAGCGTCAGGATCACACCCCAAACGATGCGGTGCTTGATGCCGGTTTCCTGACTGCCGCCAGACATGATGGTGTTCATCACCAGAATGCCGGAGTCTGCGGACGTCACCAGGAAGGTCATGATTAGTACAACACACATGATGGTTAGAGCCGAGAGCAAGCCGCCCTCAATCATCTGACCCAGCGTGACAAAGAGCTTGGCCGTGTTGGAGGCGCCAATGATCGCGCCTTCAGCACCGCCGGTCAGCTCCAGATCAATTGCTGTGCCGCCCAGAATGGTCATCCAGGCGAAGCATACGAGCGCAGGTGCAAATACACAGCCGACGATGAACTCTCGGACGCTGCGACCTTTGGAGATGCGCGCCAGGAAAAGCCCGACAAATGGCGAGAACGCGATCCACCAAGCCCAGTAGAACGTGGTCCAGCCAGCCTGCCAGCCAAAGAGACGCTGATCGGTGCCGGCAGCGTAGGCTGCTTTCAGAGTTTCCTCATCCAGCGCGGCTGCGTCGCCCTCAAGTCCGCCAACGAAACCGTCAAAGCTGCCCCAGGCATTACGCGCGCCATCCGCCAAGGCGGCTGCATGTGGTTGTGCCGCTTCAGGCAGCGCCGCATTAAACGCCTCAATGGGCTGCGGATTATAGGCCTCAAAGCTCAACGACAGGAAGTTGATCACGTAGTCTATGAACGCAGAGCCGTAGGTTGACATCGCAAAGACGAAAGATCCGAATATCACGAAGGTCATCAACAGAATGATTGAAAGAACGAGGTTAAGGTTGGACAGGTATTTCACGCCACGACCAACACCTGAAACCGCCGAAATGATCGAAAGACCCATGATGACGACAAGTCCAGCGATCAGACCAACCTTGCCGGGCGCAGGTGCGTCACCATCAAGGTTCATCATCCAATCCATGCCCGTGATCGCATAAACACCGTCGATAAACTGACTAACGCCAAATCCGATTGTCACAGATACACCAAGGATGGTCGCCACAACGCCGAGAACGTCAACAACGTGGCCCAGAAAGCCGTTCACGAGCTTGCCGAAGATGGGTGTCAGCGCTGTCCGGATGGTCAGTGGCATATCACGGGTATAGGCGTAGTAGGCTAGGCTCAATCCGGTCACAACGTAGATTGCCCATGCATGAAAACCGTAGTGCAGGAAGGTGTAGCGATACCCCGACTGCAGGGCCTCTTCCGTATTGCCGGTAACCTCTCCAGCAACGACGACAGGGTTTGACCCCCAAAGCCCAAGCGGCTCGGCGGTTGCAAACACCATAAGACCAACACCAAGACCGGCGCCGAACATCATGGAAAACCAAGAGAAATTTGAGAACTCTGGTGCTTCGCCCGGTTTGCCCATCACACGTCGACCGGTGCTTGGTAAAATCGCGATCACCGCCAAAAAGAAGAAAAAGAACCCTACAATAAGAATGTAGAAGGTATTGAATCCTTCCAGCAGAGCCCAGTTCCAGCTACCTAAAGTGCTGTTGGCATTCGCTGGCCACACCAGTGCCCAGATCACCAACGCGACCATAATTGATTTAGAAATCATAGCGATAGGCAGGCTGTTATCTTGGTAAAACCCAGCCTCCTGCTTTTTTATGTCCACTTCCGTGAACGGTGGTTTAACTGACATAGTAAGCGTATCCCTGTTGAAATTATAAAGTTTATTTCCGCAACTTGTTGTGCGGTTTTATTGCATGCCCGTCTGCATGGGTGTCCGAAAGAGTGTCACACCACAGAGATTTTGCAATGACTAAAGCCGCCGTTTTGCTGACGGAAGGCGACGCGTTATGTGTGAGCAAGGTGCTGCGTATTGACCTTACTGCTGACTTGGTTGATGCATTTTCCAGGTTGTTTGGCATTCGTGTGATAACGCTGACCTTTGGTTGCAAACACGCATTTAGAGTTGGAAAAACGAGTATGGTTTTGGATTTGGGCTTTGTCAGAGAGCAGTTTCCCGCATTCGCAGAGGAATGCCTAAAGGGGCAGTCTTTCTTTGAGAATGCGGGTGGTTCTTACACGTGTGGCCCGGTTATTGAGCGATTGGAGCGATACTATCGGCAGCGCAAGGTGCAGCCCTATGCGCCGTATGAGGCCAGCCGTCTTGCAGGCGAAGAGATGGATGAGGCGCGGACAAGGCTTGCCTTGATGATGGGCGTGGCACAGGAGGAGCTCAGCTTTGGACCTTCAACTACGCAGAATACGTATGTCCTGTCACAGGCCTTTCGCGAATGGTTAAGCGAAGAGGACGCGATTATTGTCACCGATCAAGACCACGAGGCCAATTCCGGGCCTTGGAGACGATTGGCAGATGCAGGAATCGAAATCCGGGAATGGAAGATCAATCCAGAGACTGGCCTTTTGGAATTCGAAGAGCTCGAACGTCTGCTTGACGACAAAGTACGTTTGGTTTGTTTTCCTCATTGTTCCAACATCGTTGGCGCAGTGAATCCAATTGTCGAGATCACAGCGGCGGCGCACGCGGCCGGTGCGTTTGTTTGTGTGGACGGCGTATCGTACGCGCCGCATGGATTTCTAAACATCGGCAATCTGGGACCGGACATTTACCTGTTTTCGACCTACAAAACCTACGGGCCCCATCAAGGCATTATGGTTATACGTCAAGAGCTTGGCTCTCTGCTACCGAACCAGGGCCATTGGTTTAACGGCGATACGCTTTATAAACGATTTACACCAGCGGGTCCCGATCATGCACAGGTCGCAGCTTGTGCCGGTATGGCGGATTACTACGATTTATTGGCCAATCATCACGGCGTTGAAGGCTCTGCAACAGAACGTACCGTAAGTGTGCATGACCTCATGCGTGAGCATGAGACAGAGTTACTGCAACCGTTGCTGGATTACTTGTCGGCAAAAAACTCCGTGCGGCTCATTGGGCCCCCAGATGCCGCGGTTAAAGCGCCAACCGTGGCTGTAGAGCTCAACGGACCGGGGGAGGAAGCCGCGAAGAAATTGGCCGCCCATGGCATTATGGCGGGTGGCGGGGACTTTTATGGATCGCGCCCTTTGCAAGCTATGGGGGTTGATCTGGAAAAGGGTGTCCTAAGGCTTAGCTTCGTGCACTATACGACGAAGGCCGACGTTGATAAGCTGCTGAATGCGCTAGAGGATTGTCTTTGATCTGCCATGTAATTTTAGACGTATAGCCTCTTAGACCATGGGGGCGCAAAGAGCATGCCAGATAAAAAACCAACCCTGCTGTGGCTTCGTCGCGATCTGCGTTTAAGCGATCATCCCGCGATGGTAGCAGCCATTGAGCGAGGTGGACCGGTTATTCCGGTTTTTATTCGTGATCCGCTGGTGGACCGACTTGGTGCAGCTCCCAAGTGGCGTTTGGGCCTTGGGCTCGAAAGTTTTTCCAAAAGCTTAGAGGCGATTGGCAGCAAACTCATCCTGCGTTCCGGCAATGCTCTCGAGGTTCTTCGGACCTTGATTCAAGAAACCGGTGCAGGGGCGGTATACTGGTCGCGAACTTATGACCCGCTTTCTATTGAGCGAGACACACAAGTAAAATCTGGTTTGAAAGCGTTGCAAATCGAAGCAGAGAGTTTCGCTGGTCACATTTTGTTTGAGCCCTGGACGGTGAAAACAAAGACTGGTGGTTTCTTCCGGGTCTACTCGCCGATGTGGAAGGCCATTCGCGATCGCGAGATCGACGAACCATATGCGTCGCCATCGCTCATGCCCGGGCCAACCGTATGGCCAGCAACAGAGATGTTGGAAAGTTGGAATTTAGGTCAGGCGATGAATCGCGGTGCAGAGATTTGTTTGCCATACCAGCATATCGGTGAGCAGGCCGCGCGTGCTCAGTTGGAGCGCTTTATGGAAAGCGCCGTCGACCGTTACAAAACGGAACGCGACCTTCCCGCAGTTGATGGCACGTCGGGTCTTTCCGAGAATCTGGCCCTGGGTGAGATTTCTCCGCGTGTGTGCTGGCATGCCGGTCGATGGGCTATGCGTGAACGTAGTGCAGTAGATGCTGAAAACTGGGTGAAGGAATTGGTATGGCGCGAATTTGCATACCACCTTGTCTATCACACGCCAGAAATTACAACTCGTAACTGGCGGGAAGCTTGGGACACTTTTCCGTGGAGTGAAGACGAGGATCACCCAGATGTGGTTGCTTGGAAACAAGGCCGCACCGGCGAGCCGTTCGTCGATGCCGCCATGCGCGAGATGTATGTCACGGGTCGGATGCACAACAGAGCGCGGATGATTGTCGCGTCATACTTAACCAAACATCTGATGACCCATTGGAAGATCGGCATGCGTTGGTTTGATGAGTGCCTCACTGATTGGGATCCGGCGAGCAACGCTATGGGCTGGCAATGGGCTGCGGGTTGTGGTCCTGATGCAGCGCCCTATTTCCGAATTTTTAATCCTGCCACGCAGCTTGAGAAGTTTGATCCAGAGGGAATTTACCGCAGGCGTTGGATTGCGGAGGGCGAGGCGTCGCCAACAGAGACCGCGCTCAGTTACTTCGATGCAATTCCGCGTAGTTGGTCTCTCTCGCCCAACGCAACTTACCCCAAAACGGTTGTTTCGCTCAGCGAAGGTCGAGCAAGGGCATTGGCGGCTTACGAAAATAGAAGCTTCTGAATGCGCGAGCAAAGACGCTTGCGGTCTGTGCGTTTTCCTAAATATTGTCAACACAGGTTAACAGGTTGAAAGCCAAAATGATCCTTACCAGCACCGACGGTCAAAAGAACCTGCCGCGCTATTTCTCTCAGATGTTTTCGGTTGCGCAGAACCTTCAGCACGGTCAACTTGACATCTGCTTGTCAGATGGTCGGGTTTTTCAAGCTAAATCAAAGAAACCCGGTCCAGTTGCCCGTATCGATATTCACAACCAAGATGTCTTTGCCCGATTGGTGCGAGAAGGGTATCTCGGCTTTTGTGATGCATACCTTGATGGCTGGTGGAGTTCGCCCGACCTGCAGGCCTTTATGGATCTGATCAATTCGGACAATGATGGCGTTTACAACGGCTATCCTGGTCAGAAACTCGTAGAAATCTACGAAAAGCTGCGATTCTGGTTGCAGCGCAACACGCGGAAGCAAGCGCGCAAGAATATCAGCTATCATTATGATCTGGGCAATGATTTCTATGGTCTTTGGCTTGATGATACGATGACCTATTCCAGTGCGATCTTTGAGACCGGACAGGAAAGCCTAGAGAAGGCGCAGACTGCAAAATATGCCAGCATGGTTGACCAGATGGGGGTTAAACCCGGCGACCATGTTCTTGAGATCGGTTGTGGCTGGGGTGGTTTTGCAGAGTACGCGGCCAAGGAACGCGGGTTGCGTGTTACAGGACTTACCATCAGCGAAGAGCAGTTTAAGTTTGCATCAGAGCGCATTGAAAAAGCAGGATTATCCAATCTGGTGAGTTTCAAACTCCAAGACTACCGCGATGAAAAGGGCCATTACGATGGTATCGCTAGCATAGAAATGTTCGAGGCGGTGGGTGAGAAATACTGGCCTGCCTACTTCGAAACCGTTCGGGAGCGTCTGAAACCCGGCGGTAGCGCGACCTTGCAAATTATTACGGTACAAGATGATCGTTTTGAAGTGTACCGTAACGATGTTGATTTCATTCAGAAATACATCTTCCCGGGCGGTATGCTGCCCAGTCCCTCAGCGCTCAAAACGCAAGTTGCAAATGCTGGTTTGCGCGTTCTTAGGTCCATCGAGTTCGGCGAAAGCTACAGCCAAACTTTGCGGCGTTGGCACGAAACATTCAACGAAAAATGGGACCAAATAGCGTTGCTTGGATTCGACGATCGTTTCAAAAGAATGTGGAACTTTTACCTTACCTCTTGCGCGGGCGCTTTCATGACGGGTAACTGCGATGTGACACAGATCACCATCGCAAGGCCCAGATAATGCCTCTTACAGACAAAATGCCGACGGCGAGCAAGGCGATTGCCGGCTTTTTCATGGTCATTCTTGCCTGGTTTGCATCACAAATGTATCGCCCTTTGATGCCTGAGGGCACAGACTTCGGTTGGTTCAACGAGGTGAATATGGCCATCGGCCTTTTGACCGGTTGGATCGTTATAGGCAGCCGCATGGGACGCGGCATTTCGGATGGCATTAGCGCTGGTCTAACGGGCGTTGCAGCTTTCGTATTTTGGGCTTTGTTCATTCAAAGTTTTAATGAAATGCTACGACTCGCGCTTGAAAGCCGGTATCGCGGACCAGTTGAGGCTATCGTTGCGCTGTTTGAAATCGGCATCGACTTCGGCAGTCATCTGGCCCACCGGCCATTGATCATTTTGCTGGTCGTTGGTGGCATACTAATCGGCTTCTTTTGTGAACTGATCGCGCGTCGCTGGGCGTGACGGCGTTTGGGAAATGACCAAACAAAGGGTGTTTGTACCAGAGACGTTCGCAACATCTGATATTCTCTCACATATTCTTTCACAGATGGATACTGGCGCAGTTGAGCACTTGGATGGCTTTGATGCTTCGCCGGGCGTTTTACCTTTACTGTATCAACGTCAGGGTAAACGTGCTGTCGGCCGCATGTTGGATTTGTCGCGGGAAGAAAGCGACAAGATCAATTTCTTTTTCAAGGCGCTGCGCTGTGAACCGCAAGTACAGGCGATAAAAGGTGTGGAAACATGCGTGTTTGTGCGGTCGGACCTCGTTGATACACACCCATTCAACGTCACAGAACAACGCGCAGCATTCTTACAAGCGTTGGCGATAGAAGTTATGAGTTATTTCGGTCGTTATGAGGCAATAGAGATCGCGGACAGGCTTCCGATGATCTCAGCGCGGGCTTGGGCTTATACTGTGGCCCAGACGGCTGCTCCTTCGACTGTCCGATCAAATCGATTGACTGATGAGGTGCAGCTTCACAAAGAACGCGTGACGCATGAAGGGTTCTTTCTGACGCGGACGTACCAACTTCGACATCCCAAGTTTGACGGCTCAATGAGCCCTGAATTGCAACGCGAAGTCTTTGTTGTCGGAGAGGCTGCATTGGTTTTACCCTACGATCCAAAACATGATCGCATTCTATTGGTAGAACAGTTTCGGCTAGGCCCGTTCGGTCGTGGGGATCCTCGTCCTTGGGTGTTGGAGCCGGTCGCAGGTCGGATTGATGCGGGCGAGTCAGCTCAAATGGCTGCAAGAAGAGAATGCGTCGAAGAGGCCGGGATCAGCTTGCGAGAACTGATGCATATGAGTACGCATTATTGCTCGCCAGGGTGTTCAACAGAAGTGTTTCATTGCTACCTCGGCCTGTGCGATCTACCTGACGCTTCAAGTGGTGCTGGTGGCCTCGAAACTGAGCAGGAAGATATTCGCACGCATGTAATGTCCTTTTCTGATGCCCAAGCCTTAATGCAGAGCGGCGAAATTAATATTGGCCCTCTGTTTCTGATGCTTTTGTGGCTAGAGCGAGAGCGCGCCAGACTACGTTCCATGGCCTAACGCAGCTGCTTGAGTTCGCTCCTCAGAGGTTCTAAATCTAGGCGCAACTCAAGAAAGGAACGGCGGAAATGCGTGTCGCCTCAGATTTGGCCGACGCTGTCGGCAACACCCCCCTCATAAAATTGCGCAAAGCCAGTGAGATCACCGGTTGCGAAATTTTGGGTAAAGCCGAGTTTCTCAACCCCGGCCAATCCGTCAAAGACCGTGCTGCACTATCAATCATCCGCGATGCAATGGCGCGAGGTGAGTTGAAGCCAGGCGGCACGATCGTTGAAGGCACAGCGGGCAACACCGGGATCGGACTAGCGCTTGTCGGAGCATCGATGGGTTTCAAAACCGTCATCGTCATTCCAGAAACACAGAGCCAAGAGAAAAAGGATATGCTCACACTTGCTGGCGCTGAGCTTATTCAGGTTCCTGCTGCGCCTTACAGTAATCCCAATAATTTTGTGCGCTACTCCGACCGTTTGGCGCAAAAGCTGGCCGAAACGGAACCCAAAGGCGTGGTTTGGGCGAACCAGTTCGACAATGTGGCAAACCGGCAGGCGCATGTCGAAACCACAGCGCCCGAGATATGGCAGCAGACGGACGGAAAAGTTGACGGGTTTGTGTGCGCCTGCGGTTCTGGTGGCACACTCGCAGGTGTCGCATCCGTGCTGCAGCCCAAAGGTGTCAAAATTGGACTTGCTGATCCAATGGGAGCCAAGCTTTATTCTTGGTACACAAAGGGAGAGCTCGAGGCTGAAGGCGGTTCCATTGCCGAAGGGATTGGACAAGCGCGCATCACCGCGAACCTCGAAGGGTTGTCTCCAGATTTCGTCTACCAAGTGCCTGACGAAGAAGCGTTGCCGATCGTCTTTGACCTTTTGCAGCACGAAGGGCTCTGCATGGGTGCCTCTACAGGCGTCAACATCGCAGGTGCAATCCGCTTGGCAAAGGATCTTGGGCCGGGGCATACCATCGTGACCATTCTTTGCGATTATGGCACGCGCTATCAATCGAAATTGTTCAATCCGGACTTTCTACGTGAAAAAGGGTTGCCGCTGCCAGGTTGGGTATCAGAACCTCCGCGGAACATTCCCGAGGTCTTTGCCGAATGACGTTCCATATTCGTTGGCTTTTGACGTGTCTGGTTTTGCTCGGTTCTGTCGGCTTTGTAGTACTCAGTACTATACCTTCAGTGGCGCAAACTGTTGTGACTTTAGCCGACGACAGCCCAGACTATGAAGCTTGGGAACGCGTCGCAAATCGTGCCGAAGAAGCCATCGAAAGATCAAGGGCATCAAACAACGCCTTAGAACAATTACGCGAAGAACTAAGGCAATGGCGCCAACTTTTCTTGTCCTCACAGAATGTGAATTCCACTGTAATTCAAACTGTGCAGCGACAGCTAGACGCGCTTGGGCCGCCTCCAGCGGAAGGAGAAGAAGAAGCTCCATCGGTTATGGTACTTCGTGAGCAGTTAAACAAACGTTTGGCTGAGTTAAGAGCTCCAGCATTGCAAGCCGAAATTTCGTTCGGTCAGGCTGATGGTTTAATCCGAGGGATCGATAGTCTGATCCGCGAACGTCAAACGCAGCAAATATTGCAGTTTGGTGCATCACCGGCCAATCCGGCCCATTGGCCAAGGGCGTTGCAGGCTATCGAGCGCAGCTTTGCGGATATTGCCGGTGAAACAACCGCTTCATGGGCGAACCAATTACAGCAGCGTAAATTCAGAGACAGTGCCCCAGCGGTTTTGTTGTTGGTAATTATTGGTACCGCGCTCATCGCGCGCGGACGTCGCTTTACAAGGCGCTTCACCGAGCGCTGCCTTGAAGGCAACCCTGGTGCGGGGCGTTGGATCGTAGGTTTCTTGCTGTCTACAGGAAGCTTGCTTTTGCCATTTGCAGGTTACCTTATGGTTTTCGAGGCCATGGCCATAACCGGTCTGGCTGGACTAAACACTTCCCAACTTTTGGAAGTGCTCACACTCCCTGTGTTTTTCTTCTTGGGCGCGAGATGGCTCGGCTCACGAATCTTCCCAGCAAAAGAAGCGCGCACTTTGCCGTTGAGTCTGACGCTGGATCAACGCGCCCGTGGGCGTTGGTACGCGGCTAGCCTTGGTCTTGCGGCGGCTGCCAGCTTTTTCATCCAGGATGCAGCAAATGTGTACAGCTGGTCGCAAGAGGCCCAGGTTGTAGTTCTTTATCCGCTGCTTTTCATTTGTTGTTTGTTGCTTTGGCGGATCGCCGCATTATTGCGTGCCCATGTCAGGGCGAATGAAGGACAAGACGAAGACGTCGGTTTTGCCGCAAAGGTCATAAAGTACCTTTCCGTGATTTTGGTTGTGCTTTGCATCGCCGCTCCACTGTTGGGTTTGGTAGGCTATTTCAAGCTCGCACAGACGCTGCTGTATCCCTCACTGGCAACGCTTCAACTGCTTGCGCTGCTTCTGATACTTCAGCGTGTTGTTATTGAAGTCTACGTGTTGCTGACCGGTAATCGTGACCGTGCATCGGAATCGCTTATCCCGGTTCTTATCGGCTTTCTCATGTTGCTTGTCTCACTCCCTCTGGTGGCACTTTTCTGGGGCGCGCGGACAGCTGACTTGACCGAAATCTGGTCTCGCATCGTTGAGGGTGTGAGCATCGGGGAAACGCGCATTTCACCCGCCATCTTTTTCACTTTGGCGTTGGTGTTCATTCTTGGCTATTTCGCAACGCGGCTGCTCCAAGGCACGCTAAAGAATACGATCCTGCCAAAGACCAAAATGGACACAGGTGCGCGCAACGCGGTGGTATCTGGTGTTGGCTACATTGGGATTTTTCTTGCAGCTGTCATCGCGATTACAAGTGCAGGTATTGATCTAAGTTCCATCGCCATTGTCGCAGGTGCACTTTCTGTTGGTATCGGTTTCGGCCTTCAGACCATCGTTTCAAACTTTGTATCTGGCATCATTCTTTTGATCGAGCGCCCTATTTCCGAAGGGGACTGGATCGAGGTTGGAGGTGTGCACGGAACGGTACGCGACATCAGCGTGCGCTCGACGGTTATTCAGACCTTCGATCGTTCCGATGTCATTGTGCCGAATTCCGATTTGGTCAGCGGTCAGGTCACCAACTACACCCGCGGCAATACTATTGGTCGTTTGATTGTTCCCGTTGGTGTGGCTTACGGCACGGATACGAAATTGGTCGAAAACATCCTGCGTGAAGTGGCAGAGGCGCATCCCTTGGTCGTCATGAACCCGCCACCAGCCGTACTGTTCCGCAGTTTTGGGGCCTCGTCGCTCGATTTTGAGATCCGAGCCATTCTGCGTGACGTGAATTACGTTATCGTCGTCCAATCTGAAATGCTGCATGAGATCAATCGACGTTTTGTAGAAGCAGGTATCGAAATACCGTTTGCGCAGACCGATCTATGGCTGCGTAACCCGGAGGCCCTACGCGGCGAACAAAGTGCTCCTAACGAAAAACCGAAATCTGAGACAAAGACCTCCACAAAGCCTCCAGATGCCGGTCTTTCAAAGCCGGGCGACGGGGAAGCTGACAACACATGACGCGAAAGCTGTTTCTGGAAGATGCCTATCTCAGAGAGGCTGAAGGGGTCGTCTCTGGCCACAGTACGGATGGCGGAGTGTGTCTCGATCAGACGCTGTTTTATACCACCAGCGGCGGCCAACCTGGGGATCGCGGAGTGTTGGAATGGAACGGCGGAGAGCTTTCCGTCGCAACGGCGGTCAAGGCCGAAGGAGATCGGATCGCGCTGATCCCGGAGGAGGGGCAAGCATTGCCCGATATCGGCACGCAGGTTGCGCAGAAGATCGATTGGGATCTGAGGTTGCGGCATATGCGAGTGCACACGGCGCTTCATCTTTTGTCCGTGGTCATTCCGCTGCCGGTCACTGGTGGTTCGATCAGCGCTGACAAGGGCCGGCTTGATTTTGACATGGCCGAACCGCCAGAAGACAAAGCCGCGCTCGATGCAGCGCTCAATGACTTGGTTGCGCGCGATTTACCGGTGTCCGAAGACTGGATCACCGATGCGGAGCTTGATGCCAATCCGGGGCTCGTCAAAACCATGTCGGTGCGTCCGCCGTCGGGGCAGGGGCGCATACGCTTGATCCGCATCGGGGAAGGGGCGGCGCAGGTCGATCTACAGCCCTGCGGTGGCACCCATGTGGCGCGCACAACTGAGATCGGGCAGGTGCGTCTTGGCAAGATCGAGAAGAAGGGGCGGCAAAACCGGCGCGTCTATCTTCACCTCGTGGAATGAGAGATCAAAAAACGCCTTGAACAGACTGGGACGCGGGCGATAAAGAGGTCTGACCGGAGAGGTGGCCGAGTGGTCGAAGGCGCACGCCTGGAACGCGTGTAGGCGGGAAACCGTCTCCAGGGTTCGAATCCCTGTCTCTCCGCCACTTTCAACCGATTGATCGAAGTTCAACCAAGCCAGTCCAGTGTCCGCTATGCGGAC
>JBCDDS010000073.1:0-17724 GCA_039180185.1 Pseudomonadota bacterium
CAATGGCTGTGCCTAGAAGAAATCCCATGATCGTGGATTGTAGCGTGAGCCAGCCATGCCAGATCAGCGAACGCTTAGAAAATGCCCGCCCTCGCATGGCCATCTCGCCAGTGGTCTTCCAAAGCTCGCGCCCCACTTGCGTCGGCGTTGGAAGCCGAGGACGTTCCAACGCATATCCCACGCTAATATACTCTGAATTCGCCGACATTAGCCGCCAGGCAGATACACCTCTGCGCGCCGCTGATGTGGCAGGTTCCACGACCGCGCCACCTCGCTCCACTTGGTCCAATGCAACGCGAATGTTCATTGGTGCCACGGACGCATACCAAAGCCCTATGAGAGCAGCCAATACTGTAAGAACAGGTAGCGCGTTACGGGTCATAACTGTGCCCCGCTCGTAGACCATCGCGGACTCGGTGTGCGATCTGTAGAAATTCTGGTGTATCGCGGATTTCCAGCGGACGCTCTTTGGGAAGAGGGCTTTCGATCACGTCGGTGATCCGGCCAGGGCGGGGCGACATGACCACGATCTTGGTGCTGAGATAGACGGCCTCGGGTATCGAATGGGTGACAAAACAAATGGTTTTGTTGGTGGTTTCCCAGAGTTTCAGAAGCTGTTCATTGAGGTGATCGCGGACAATCTCGTCAAGCGCACCGAAGGGTTCATCCATCAAGAGGATGTCCGCATCAAAGGCCAGCGCGCGGGCTATCGAGGCGCGCTGTTGCATGCCGCCGGAAAGCTGCCACGGGAATTTCTTCTCAAAACCGGCCAGATCGACTAGCTCCAGCACGCTGGTAACACGCTCGTCTTGGTCAGGCTTAGAGTAGCCCATAATCTCCAGCGGCAGGCGGATATTGCCGCCGATGGTGCGCCAGGGATAGAGTCCGGCGGCTTGAAACACATAGCCATAGGCCCGCGCCAACCGCGCCTCTTCGGGGGTCACCCCGTTAACCGTGATAGAACCGCCTGTTGGATGCTCCAGATCGGCCATACAGCGCAGGAAGGTCGTCTTGCCGCAGCCGGAGGGGCCGATGAAGGAGACAAAATCACCTTTCTCCACCTCAAGCGAAACGTCCTTCAACGCATGCACCGGGCCGTCATTGGTTTGGAAGGTAAGGCTGAGATCCTGCGCCAAAATTGTCGTCATGCTGCAGTCACTCGTTAGGTTGGCCGATGTGGAGCAACCAGCCTCCTGGGTCCCAAATGTAGATCAATCGCCAATTCCAATCAGTCAAGGACGGTGCCGCCACTTTGACCCCGGAATACTTGGCTTCTAGATCTAGCGGCTTGATGTGTTCCCACCAGTCATCGACGCTATCGACCCAAAACTGGACCATTCCGGCCGTACGTTTTTCGTAGCCCACATGCATGGCAAGCAGAAATCGATGGCCTATTCCGGTATCGATTTCGCAGATGTTCTCCAGCGCCCAATTCTCTTTAAAACCAAGGTCCGAATAGAACTGGCGCGCCACAGGCCAATCCTCGGATGTGTACCCGAGGAAAGGACGAAAATCTTTGATTGCGGGTGTGATCAAACGAGTGCTCCAGACCGGAAGTTAACTTAAATTCCAGCAGGAATGTTCAGCGGGTCGCGGTGAATCTGCTTTGGTGCGGTGAGGGCTTTCCATTTGCTGAGCGCTTCATGCGCAGACGGGAAGGCCGGGCGGGGGACGAAGCGGCCGCGGCCGGGGTTTGGCTGCGAGTTCTGGCCCCAGGCCCAGATTACGTCACCGCGTGACAGGGTGTAGCGCGAATTGGCGGTGACCTCGAAGCCCTCAAACACGTTGTAGTCCAGAATCGAATGGTGGTTTGAGGCGCTTATAGTTTTGGTGATTTTCGGGTCCCAGACCACGATATCGGCATCGGCTCCTTCGACGATTGCGCCTTTTTTAGGGTATATATTCAATATCTTGGCCACATTGGTCGAGGTCACTGCGACAAACTCATTGGGCGTCAGTCGCCCGGTTTCCACGCCTTCGGTCCAGAGCACCGGCATACGTTCCTCAAGCCCGTTGGAGCCATTAGGAATGATACGGAAGTCATCGCGGCCAGCGCGTTTTTGTTCCGTATTGAAGGCAGCGTGATCGGTTGCCACAACTTGCAAAGAGCCAGCTTGAAGTCCGGCCCAGAGGCTATCCTGATGATCCTTGGACCGGAATGGCGGCGACATTACCCGCCGTGCGGCATGATCCCAATCCTTGTTGAAATATTCGCCTTCATCTAGCGTCAGGAATTGCGCAAGAGGCTCGCCATAGACGCGCATCCCCTTTTGCCGCGCGCGCCGGATCGCCTCATGCGCCTGTTCACAGCTGACATGAACGATGTAGAGCGGCACGCCTGCGGTATCGGCGATGGTGATGGCCCGGTTGGCCGCTTCGCCCTCTAGTTCTGGCGGCCGGGAATAGGCATGCCCTTCCGGCCCGGTGATCCCTTGATTGAAGTATTTCTCCTGCAGTTCGGCCACCAGATCGCCGTTTTCGGCATGCACCATCGGCAGCGCGCCCAGTTCGGCACAGCGCTTGAAGGAGGCAAACATTTCGTCATCCTCAATCATCAACGCGCCTTTATAAGCCATGAAATGCTTGAACGAGTTGACGCCCATGTCGACGGCGTCTTTCATCTCGTTGAAAATGCTCTCATTCCAGCCCGTAATCGCCATGTGGTAGCCGATGTCGGAACAAATCTGCGGCGCGCTTTTGCGGTGCCATTCATTGATCGCGTTCTTGATCGACCCATCTGCACCGGGAAGGCAAAAATCGACCAGCATCGTCGTCCCGCCACAGGCTGCAGCCCAGGTGCCCGTCTCAAATGTTTCCGCCGCCGTGGTACCCATGAAGGGCATTTCCAGATGTGTGTGTGGATCAATCCCACCAGGTATCACATATGCGCCCTTGGCATCGATGTATTCGTCGCCCTTAAGGCCCTCACCGATCTGCTTGATCACTTCACCTTCGATCAAGACATCGGCCTTCCATGTGCGATCTGCTGTACAAACGGTGCCGCCTTTGATGACTTTACTGGTCATGTTGGGTTCCTTTCGAATGATGGCCTTGTCACGCTAACCTGATCTTAACTCAGCAATGTGATCTTTGCGCGTGTCAGTAGAAAAATGGAATGCGCTGTGTTTATGAGCCGCATCAGGTTTTGTTTGCTTGGACTTGCGATCGCGACTACTGCCCTTGTTGCCGCGGGTCCTGCTGGAGCCAAAGAAACATTTCTGGTCGAGCTGCGAAAAGTCGACTCCTCCTGTGGCAATTCGCTCACGTGCATCAACGGGTCGAAACCTGTGCTCAGGAACATCATATCCCTCGTGCAAGCAGATCAATGGGCGTTGATGGAGTTTTTTGGTCGCGTAACGTCCGCCCGCGACGTGCCGGAGCACTCTTCCAGCGTTGAATATCTCACCAATCGGTTTGACGGACAGGAGACTTTTGAAAAGGTTTCTGGATTGAAAGGTCTGAAAGCATTGCATGTGGACCTGAGCAAATTGAAAGGCGATCAACATGGTGGCGCGCTTTCGGAAAGTGTGCGAAAAATGTTGAAAGAAGCGGGCATTCGCGAGGTCTCTAAAAAAGACTTGGACGGTATTCCAGGGCGTCCAGTTTTGAGCGTTTCTTACTCCGCGCGCAAGGGCACTGAAGGCTGCATCATTCCGTTTTCGGTGCAAATGAAGATCACCGAAGAGGTCGTGCTGGTCCGCGACTCTACAGTTAAAATCCCGGTGGACATCTGGTCTGCGTTCTTGAGAGAGAACCTTGCGATATCCGAATTCACACCCGATGCTGCGCTCAAAAACGGAACGCAAAGATTTCTGAAGGACTACCGAAAGGCCAATACGGGCTGACGCTTCTGCCGAGCTGTTTTTTTCGCTCTTTCTTTCGTCGCTTCTCCAATACTGTCGCATTTTTTAATCCGAAATCGGTCTGAGACGCTCAAATATCACTCTACAATCTGCGCAGTTTCCACGACGGCATGCATCAACACATCTGTGCCCGCCGTTGCCCATGCCTGGGAGATGTCTTCGGCTTCGTTGTGAGATAGCCCATCAACGCATGGACACATGACCATCGCGGTAGGTGCCACGTCGTTGATCCAGCAGGCATCGTGACCGGCACCAGAGACGATATCCATATGGCTGTAACCAAGCCGTTCTGCTGCGCCGCGGATTGCTATTACGCAGGTTTCGTCAAAAGCAGGCGGATCAAACTGGCCCACGATTTCGGATGAAAACTCGACACCGATCTCTTCGCAAAGCTTAGGTGCACGTTCATCGAACTCTGCTACCATGGCATTCAGTTTGTCGAGTAGGTGCGTGCGCATGTCAACGGTGAAGACCACCTTGCCCGGAATGATGTTGCGCGAATTTGGATAGACATCGATATGTCCGATGGCGCCCACGGCATTGGGTTGATTTTTCATGGCGATTTCGTGCACCAGCTCGGTGATGCGCGCCAAACCACGCCCTGCGTTCTTTCGCATATGCATCGGCGTGGAACCGGTGTGGCTCTCCTTGCCGGTCACCGTACATTCTATCCAACGCAGGCCCTGACCGTGCGTGACCACGCCGATATCTTTACTTTCCGCCTCAAGAATTGGGCCTTGTTCAATATGAAGCTCAAAAAACGCATGCATTTTGCGCGCGCCCACGGGCTCTTCACCTTTCCAGCCGATCCGGTCCAATTCATCCCCAAAACGCTTCCCTGATGCATCCACCCGGTCATAGGCCCATTGCTGCTCATGCTTTCCAGCAAACACTCCAGAGGCGAGCATTGCAGGCGCGTATCGCGTGCCTTCCTCATTGGTCCAATTGGTCACAACGATGGGATGTTTTGTCTTGATGCCCAAATCATTAAGCGTGCGGATGATCTCAAGACCGCCCAGAACACCCAAAACCCCATCATACTTACCGCCGGTTGGTTGAGTGTCGAGATGCGAGCCAACATAGACGGGCAAGGCGTCAGGATCGGTTCCTTCGCGGCGCGCAAACATGTTGCCCATGGTATCGACGCCCATACTCATCCCGGCCGCTTCGCACCAGCTCTGAAATAAAGCGCGGCCCTCTGCATCCTCGTCGGTCAGTGTTTGGCGATTGTTGCCACCTGCCACTCCTGGGCCGATTTTTGCCATCTCCATGAGGCTGTCCCAGAGCCGGTCGCCGTTGATTTTCAGGTTTTCGCCCGGTGCTGCCATAAGGTTACCCCTTCTTGCATTTGCATCATGCAACGCAAACTGACCTCCGCGTTTAGGGACAGTGGTCTTTCCCGCTGTTGCGTTTTTTTACCATATGGTAAAACAACGATTGCTAAGCCTGTGCCATCTGTCAAGCATGCAGGCAGATCATCTGCTCTTCACTGGCGTTATACGCGGGTCAGATGATAACAAGTTGGGCAATGTAGTTGAGAGTTGGTCGATGTCGCACCACAGCGCAGATGACGCGGACCCCAAGCCAAGCCGAATTCAAATGCGCAACCGCAAGCGCATTTTGGAGGCCGCGCTCGACGTTTTCTCCCAACACGGCTATCGCGGCGCGACGCTTGATCAAATCGCTGAAAGCGCGGGGCTAAGCAAGCCAAACATTCTCTATTACTTCTCTGGCAAAGAGGACATTCACGTCACTCTTCTGAACGGACTGATGGACACTTGGCTCGCTCCTATGCGCGAGATTGATCCTGAGGGAGACCCTCTGAATGAAATTCTACGTTATGTGCGTCGCAAACTGGAAATGAGTCGGGAATTTCCAAGGGAAAGTCGGCTTTTTGCGAATGAAGTTCTACAAGGCGCACCGCGTATTGGACCGCACTTCGGTGCTGATCTGAAGCCATTGGTGGACGAGACCGCACAGCTTATAGAAAGCTGGTCCAAGCAAGGACGACTTGCTCCCGTCGATGCGCGCCATTTGATCTTCTCTATCTGGTCCACCACTCAGCACTACGCGGATTTTGATGCACAGGTGCAGGCGCTTTTACCCGACGACGATACTCATGCAGGCGCCCAAGAGTTTCTCGATACACTCTACAAACGCCTTCTGAGCCCCTAGCGCATTTGTTCGTGCTCGTGGCGCTGACGCGCGATCGCTTCATTTGCCTCAGATTTTTTGTGATCGGCCAGCGACTCTTCTACGAAATCGAGATGTGCAATCACGGCGGCTCGCGCCGCGTCTGGCTGGCGCGATTGGATTGCAGCGTTGATCTCACCGTGCTGATCCAGAAGTGTTCGTCGCGTGGCTGCCTGTTTGAACATGATCTGGCGATTGTAAAAAACACCTTCCTGCAGAAGCTGAAACATCGACCGCATCATATGCAGCATGATCACGTTATGACTGGCCTCAATGATCGCCATATGAAATTCGGCATCAAGCCGTGCTTCATTGTCAGCGTCTGACCTAGAGTGCGCGCCTTCCATTTTGGCATAAACCGCATCGATCACTTGCAGATCTGTGTCAGACGCGAGGCGTGCAGCGCGATGCGCGGCAAGCGCCTCCATGTCGCGACGAAACGACAGATAATCGAACACCGCCTCATCATGGCGCGCAAAAAGGTCGATAAGGGCATCAGAAAATGCGCTGCCTAGAACATCGGCAACGAAAATACCGGACCCGGCCCGTGTGCTGAGCAATCCCTTGCTCTGCAATTCTGCTACTGCGTCTCTTAGAGAGGGACGCGAGACGCCAAACTTCTCCGCAAGCTCGCGTTCAGACGGCAGACGTTCTCCCGGCCTTAAGATTCCACGCAAGATCAGTTTTTCGATCTGCTCGGCAACCGCGGAGGCAAGTTTTTCTGGTGTGATCTTCTTGAAGGGCATGGGTGATGATCCGGATAATTGGTCAGTTTATATGACCGCATGAACTTTCAAACAAGCATTACAACCGGTTTTCGAAATGCTGCCATTGACGTGCGTTGAAGCCAGTCGCAGGCAAGCTATCTCTTTCGAAAGGAGGTGCTATCATGCGCAAACGAAACATCGCTTTGATTGGTGTTTTTGCTGTTACCGCAGTCGCCGGTGTGCTTGCATATGGGGCGGCGCAAGCCGTTGAAAAGCCGAAATATAAAGTGGAAGCTGCAGACGGAGATTTCGAAGTTCGGCAATATCCGGAACTGGTTGTTGCCCAAGTTGAGCGCGGTGGTAGCCGCCAGCTCGCTGCGCGAAATGCTTTTTCTCCACTCGCCAGCTACATTTTCGCGAAGAACCGGTCGGGAGAAAAGATTGCGATGACTGCGCCTGTGACGCAGGAGCCAAGTGATGATGGTTGGACAGTCTCTTTCATTATGCCCGCGGGGCGTACACTGGATGATCTTCCCGTTCCCGCGCAGGACGTGCGCTTAGCTGAGGTTGAGCCGCGCCTTGTTGCGGCCGTCCGATTTTCTGGCCGTTGGACCGATGAGCGGTTTGCGAAACAGGCGTCGCGATTGAAAGAATGGGTGGAGGCTAGAGGTCTTACGCCGGTTGGTGACGTCGAATTCGCCTATTACAACGATCCGTTTACCCCTGCCTTCCTTCGACGCAATGAAGTGATGGTGGAAATAAAGCGCTAGTCGTGCAGCGATCTAGTCCGAAAGCCAGAGCGTCGACTGATCAGCAAAGAACGCCTCAATGGCTGCCGTTGCTACCACAATAGTGTCGCCGGTATCCAGATTTTGAACATTTTGTCCTCCGTGAACCGCTGTCACCTTTGCTTGCCCACGCGGCATTCGCTTGCCGAGCGCCTCTGTGTTGAGTTTATCCGGCTCTTGCACGGCAACGGTTACATTGACGTGCATATCCTCGTGACTGAGCCCCGTAGTGGCGAACATCGGAATAGCTGACCGTCGCATGGCGCTTTCTATCGCTCGTGCCGCGGCTTTTTGGTAATCCATGCCGTATTGGTCATTACCCATCCCCATTTCAATGATGAAACGCCGCATTTTCATGACGCGGCCTCCAACCTGAGGCTCACATTGATCGCAGCATTAGCGATCACCGTAGGGTTGCCGGCGGGACGTGGCACATCAAGCCCGCCAAAGACAGATCTGACCGTGATATTACCGTAGGGAAAAACGGATTTTAACGCGTCTATGTCAACTTTCTTTGGTTCCTGTACGGCGACTTCCACATCGATCAGCATCGCCTCTTTCGGTTGCCCAAAAAGCTCTGCCAAATTGATCGAGTTTCGCCACAACGCGTCCTCAACGGCGCGCTTGGCCGCACTTGTGTAATCCTGTCGTCGCAGAGAGCTTCCGATTCCAAATTCTGTCAGTAGACGATGTTTAGGCATGTTTTTTCTTTCAAACGGATTGCGAATGCCGGTGTCGGGAATTGAGTATTTTTTGAGTAGGGAAAGCGCAAGGTAGGCGTGACAATTCTGACGCTATATTTGTTGGCAAGGCCCTGTCATTATAGTGCACTGAGAAAGCAATAACGATGAAATTTACGCGAAGACAAGCTATTGGGAGCGTAGGAGCTGCAGCGGCATCACTTGGCCTCGCTGGCCTGTCTTTGCGCGCGCGGGCATCCGCGCCTTTAGAGTTTACCTCACGCGAGACGAGTTTTGCCTTCGGCGAACGCGTTACGAGAGGATTGGTGAGCCTTCGCGACGGTGCGCCACCGCCAGTCATTCGGTTGAAGCAGGGAGAAGAGGCACTTATCAATTTCACCAATGGTCTGGAAGAATATACGACCATGCACTGGCACGGAATCCGGTTGCCCAATGCTATGGATGGGGTGCCTTATCTGACCCAGTTCCCAATCGCCCAAGGTGAGACGTATGCTTATAACTATACGCCACCGGATGGTGGTACATTCTGGTATCACCCGCACTGTATGACGATGCGGCAGATGGCAGAGGGCTTAACTGGTGTCTTGATTGTTGATGAGGCGGATGATCCGGGTTTCGATCTAGACCTGCCACTCAACTTAAAGGACTTTCGGATCGGTGAAGACGGCCAACTTTTGGATTACTTCACGCCGCGTGGCGCGGCTCGGGGTGGCACGCTTGGCAATTTACTGACGACGAACTGGCAGATGGAACCGGTGTACGACGTCCCTGCGGGCGGTCTGGTGCGGCTTCGTTTTGTCGTGACAGGTACAGCAAGAACCTACAGGCTCGCGTTTCCAGAGATTCCCGGTCGCATAATTGCGTGGGACGGTCATCCGGTAGAGCAAGAGATCGCGTGGCCCACGTTGCGCGAGCCGCTATTCGTTGCAGCCGGACAACGGGTTGATGTGGCGCTACGCGTGCCGGACGAAGAGGGTGTTGAACTATCTTTCGTCAATGCGTTTGGAGGTATTCCGCCAGAACTGGTCCGATTACGCGTGGTTGGCGCTACTCTTGGGCGGGATTTGGCGGAGCTCAAGCCGTTGCCACGCAATCCCGTGGCAGAGCCCGATCTGGCCCAGGCTGAGCTGCGTGAGCTTATCTTTGGCTGGGCCCCCGAGGAAGCCGTGCCAGATAATGGGCTCTGCGGGACACTGGGCTATACCTTCTGGTCGATTGACCGAAAGCCATGGCCGGGTGACGCGGTTGAGGACGTCGGTCCTGTCGCCGATCTGAAACGTGGGAAAAGCTATGTGCTTCGGCTGCGTAATGAGTCGCCGAACCTGCATCCTATCCACCTTCATGGGCTTGTTTTTAAGCCGATTCAGTCAAACCAGCGCGTGCTGCCGAAAAACTGGACGGATACGATCCTGCTGCAGAAAAACGAAACCATGGATATAGCGTTTGTGGCGGACAACCTTGGAGACTGGGCCTTTCATTGCCATGTGATCGAGCACCAGAAGACTGGGCTTGCGGGTTACATCAGAGTGAGCTGATCAGAACTCCACACCGATCTGTGCCTTTATGCCGGAACGAAACGGGTGCTTTATCAGCTCCATTTCCGTTACCAGATCGGCGATCTCGATCAGTTCGTCCTTGGCGTTGCGACCTGTCAGAACCACGTGGGTCATTTCGGGTTTTTCGTTGGTCAGGAATTCCACAACATCAGCGACGTCGATGTAGTCATAGCGCAGTGCGATGTTGATCTCATCGAGCAAGACCATTTTGTTGCTTTCATCGCGAATGAGTTCTTTGGCTTTTTCCCAGGCCGCGGTGGCCATCTCAATGTCGCGGTCGCGGTCTTGGGTTTCCCAGGTGAAACCTTCACCCATCGTATAGAACTCGCAGGCATCCACGAATTTGGTGGTGATCAGATCACGTTCACCGGTAGACATCCCGCCTTTGATGAACTGCACGACGGCACATTTCATCTCATGCGCGATACAGCGGAAAATCATACCGAACGCAGCTGAGGACTTGCCCTTGCCTTTGCCGGTATTGATAATGATCAGGCCTTTTTTATCGGTTTTGGTCGCCATGATTTTGTCTCTGGCGGCTTTCTTCTTGGCCATCTTTTGGGCATGGCGGGCGGCGTCGTCTGTCATAGGGGCCTCCAGTTGATTGATTAAGGATATGACCTGGTGTTTGAGGATTGCGCAAGATGCGCGGGTTAGGGATCGCGGTTTGTGCAACCGTCATAGTGCTCTGGCATCCAGCTTAGCCGCTCATTTTGGTGGTAAGTCTGACTTGGTGATATCTGTGAAGGATCTTCGAGAAGAGCCGCGTGGAAGTGTATTTCGTCAGGGAACCGTACCGAGCGGTAGGCCACGGAACTGCCACAGATCGAACAGAAAAAGCGGGTGTTTCCTGGTGTCGCCTCAAAAGAGGTGGGGATTTTGCCCGTCCAATGCCAAGCGCCATCCGGGTGCCCTATGAAAGTTACAAGTGGTGCTCCAGCGCCGCGTCGACAACTGTCGCAGTGACAATGTCCAATCCAATTATGCGCGCCCTCCATTTCAAACGAGATTAACTTGCATAGACAGTGACCTTTGAGTGTCATGATTTCGCCTCTGCTGCTAGTTTTCTTGCGTCTTGACCATCCGTCAGGGCGGAGATCCGTGCGCGGGCGGAGTTTGAGCGCGGTGTCCAAAGTCCACGATCAATGGCCTCTTGCAGGCGCTCGGCGATCTCATGAAGAGCAGGTGCGTTGTGCTTTTCGATGAAGTCGCGGGTTTCTTGATCCTCAAGAAACGCAGACTCAACCAGATCGAAATGGTGTCCTCGCACGGCGCCGGTGGTGGCAGAGAATGCAAAGAGATAGTCAACGGTTGCGGCAATCTCAAACGCACCCTTGTAGCCGTGGCGTTTGATGCCGTTGATCCATTTTGGGTTGACCACGCGCGATCTGACGACGCGAGCAATCTCATCATCGAGTGTACGAATGACCGGGCGTTCAGGGCGTGAGTGGTCGTTATGGTAGATTGGACGTTCCTGACCTTGGAGGGTCGATACCGCTGCCGCCGCGCCACCCTCGAACTGGTAATAGTCGTCGCTGTCGAGGATATCATGCTCGCGATTGTCTTGGTTTTGCACGATAGCATCTACTTGTCTAAGCCTTGTCTCGAAACCATCGCGGTCCGGTGTACCCTCTTGTTTGGTGCCGTAGGCATAACTGCCCCAGGTGAGATAGGCCTCGGCCAGATCGGACTTGTCGCCCCAAAGCCGTTCGTCAATCATGGCTTGAAGACCCGCGCCGTAGGCACCTGGTTTTGATCCGTAGATGCGTGGCGCGACGCCCTCTTGCCCAGCTTTGGCGGCGGCGGGGTTGGCCTCATCTGGTTCGTCAAGGGCCTGTACGGCGCGCGCAGCGCTGTCGAATAACGCGATCAGCTGAGGGAAAGCGTCTCGAAAGAAGCCGGAGATGCGCAGCGTGACGTCCACTCGAGGTCGGCCAAGCGCCGTGTGCGGGATAATCTCAAAGCCGGTGACTCGACGATTGGCGGCGTCCCATTTGGGTTTGACACCCATAAGCGCCATGGCTTGGGCAATATCGTCGCCACCGGTTCGCATGTTGGCGGTGCCCCACGCGGTCAAAAGCATGGCCCGTGGCCAGTCCCCATGAGTCTGTAAGTGTTTCTCGACCAGCAGGCTGGCGGATTTCCATCCCAATGCCCAGGCTGTCGGAGTAGGGACCGCACGGCTGTCGACCGAGTAGAAATTGCGGCCGGTTGGAAGGGTATCGAGCCGCCCTCGGGTGGGTGCACCAGATGGGCCAGGTGGGATTGCGCCGCCATCAAGCACAGTCAGTAGTGCTTTGCCTTCGTTGGGTCCACAGGCAGTAATCGCCGGTCGAACAATGTCGTTGATATGGGTGAGGACGGACGACGCTCGCGTCAGCTGCGCCACCGCATCGCCCCGCCCGCCCGCCCGCAGGTGGCGTTGCGCAAAAAGCTCAAGGCGTTCGATTGTGTCGCCGTTGCTGCGCCACGGATCATCGGAGAGCGCTAACAAGGCTTGGGGCTTTCTATCTGTTGGTGCGGACATGTCGCAATCGAGCGGATCGAATTTAAGGCCAAAGTCTTCTGCCAGCGCTCGGATCAGCGAGGCATCTGCGCCCTTTCCCTCACCGCGCGGGATGCGGGCTAGAGCAATGGCAAGATCGAGTTCCTGTTGGCCGACGGGCGATTGGCCAAAGATGTGCAAACCATCACGGATTTGCGCCTCTTTCAACTCGCAGAGATAAGCGTCGAGTTTGGACAAGTCGCTTTCTTCGTCGGCTCCGGTCATACCGACATCTTGATCAAGTCCGGTTGCAGAAGTGAGGCTGAGAATTTCTCGGCGAAGATGCGAGATGCGGCGAGGATCGACACCCGCGGCCTCATAATACTCGTCAACCAACGCCTCAAGATCGCGCAACGGCCCGTAGGTTTCTGCGCGGGTCAGTGGCGGCGTGAGATGGTCGACGATCACCGCTTGCGCGCGGCGCTTCGCCTGAGTGCCTTCGCCTGGATCGTTAACGATAAATGGATAGACATGTGGCGTGGGGCCGAACACCGCCTCAGGCCAGCAGGTCTCTGAAAGCGCAAGCGCCTTGCCCGGTAGCCACTCAAGATTGCCGTGTTTACCCATATGCACGATGGCTTGCGCGCCGAAAACATGCCGAAGCCAGAAATAAAAGGCGAGATAATTGTGAGGTGGCACGAGGTCGGGGGAATGGTACGTGTCAGTCGGATCAATATTGTAACCGCGTGCGGGTTGAATACCGGTCACGACATTGCCGTGCCGCATGATTGAAAGCTTGAAGCCGTCTTGCGTCAGGAAAGGGTCCGTCCCAGGCGCGCCCCAGCGACGCTCGATTTGTTCGCGAAGCTCCCAAGGAAGAGCATTGAAGTGCTCAAGATATTCGGCCAACGTCATAGCTTCGCCGCCATCTCTCACAGCACGGTCGGTGAGCCAATTGGTTGGACCATTGAGGACCCTCTGCATAAAAGTATCGCTGTCCTCAGGGATCTCTTCAGCAGAGTAGCCTGCTTCTTTCAGCAGATTGAGTACGTGCACCGTGGCGGCGGGCGTATCGAGACCGACCCCATTGGCGAGCCTGCCGTCTTTGTTCGGGTAGTTTGCCAGAATGAGTGCGAGTTTGCGGTCTTTCGTTGGGGTGTTGCGCAGCTTTCCCCAGTTTTTCACCAGTGTTGCGACAAATTCGATCCGATTTCCCTGCGCGCGGTAGGTGGCAATTGGGCATTCGGTGGCTTCATCGAAGAAGGCTTCTCCCTTGAAGCTGACCGCGCGCGACAAGATACGCCCGTCGACCTCTGGCAAGGCCACGTTCATCGCGATATCGCGAGCAGACAAGCCTGTCAGTCCGTCAGACCAGGCCTCCTCGCTGCTGCTTGCGAGCACAGTTTGAAAAACTGGTGCTGCGTTGGCTGAAGGCATCGACAAAGGGTTTGAGGATGTTTCTTCTCCAGAATGGAGCGACCCAACGGCAAAAGACGTTGCATTGAGGATCACTGACGGTGGTGCGTCTTGAAACAGTTTGTCCAGCGTGGCCACGGAAACTGGATCTTTGAGCGAGGCCACGAAGATCGGCAAAGGGTTGATCCCGGCACGCAGCAGGCTTTTGGTCATTCGGTTGATTGGGTTAAGGCCCGCACCCTGCACCAGCGCGCGGTAGAATATGATGGGAACCACAGGTTGGTCATCGACCCAAAAGGCCTCCGCGGCGGCAAGATCGGCAACGCCTGCGCCAGGCCAATAGACGCCTGCGCGCAAAAGCGGAGCGGCGCCTGCTGGTTTCTCGCCGCCCTCAAGCATCGTTTTTGTATAGGATAAAAAATTATGACTGTTCTGCGGGCCGCCCTCGATCAGGTAGGCCCAGAGCGCATCGTATTCTTCGTCAGGAACGGTGGACAGGCTGCGTAAGTCTGCATCGGGTTTGTCATCACCGGGAAGGAGCGCGAGTGGCACGCCAGCCTCGTGTAGGCGGGCAGCGTATTGTTCTGTGCCGTATTTCCAATAACCAACACCGCCCAACACCCGTGCGATCACCAACTTCGATTTTATCGCGCAATTGTCGATATGAAGATCAACCGACATTGGGTGCTGCAGATGTGTGAGATTTGCCAACCGAAGCGTCGGCGGTTCTTCCATTTCGGCGCGTGCCTCCGATAGCGCGGCAAGCTCAGTATCTGCAGCTGAGATGAAGACGACCTCAGCCGGGCTCTGAGCAAGATCAACCGGCTCCTTGCCGTCGTCTATTGCGCCTGGGGTTGCAGCGAGAAGATGCATGTCGAGGGCCTGACCTAGCCGAGGTGTTTTTCCATGTAAACGCTTGTGGAGTTCGGTTCATAGTCTCCAAAAATTGCGCATCGCGTAAACCCATGGTTTTCATAAAGCCGGATCGCTGCGTTAAGTGCTTCACCGGTTTCTAGTTTAAGCGTGTGAAGCCCTTCGACGCGCGCCTGATCCTCAATCTGCCGCAGCAATGCCGCAGCGACGCCTTTGCCTCGCGCCTCGGATGCAGTGAACATCGACTTCACTTCGCCATAACCCTGTGCCACCGAAAGCGCACCTGTGCCGAGGGTCAGATCGTCTTCGCGTGCAGCAAAGAAGCGGATGTTCTCAGCGCATAGCTCTTCAACGTCGAGAAAGTAGTTATCCTCAGGAGGAAATGTCTCCAGCATCAAGGCGTGGCTTGCTTCCAATAAAGCGCGAGGACCCGCGTCGCGTGGGTTAGCAAGTTCAACGATCAACATCAGGCAGCCAAAGCGGCTTCGATGGCGGTGCGGTCCAATCCAGCCTGACCGATGACAACAAGACGGGTCTCGCGTGCTGTGTCGCCAAACGGCTGATCGAAATAAGTATCAACGCGAGGTCCCACTGCCTGAAGCGTGAGTCGCATTGGTTTGCCAGCCACGGCCGCGAAGCCTTTAAGGCGCAGGATGTCGTGCTGACGGATCACATCTGCCACAGTTTCTGCAAAGGTATTGGGATTATCAATCTCTGAAAGCGTGACAACAAAGGACTCAAATGCATCGTGATCGTGGTCATGGTGGTGGTGATCATGCTCGTCGTCATGATCGTGGTCGTCATCATGATGGTGATGTAGTTCGTGGCGTGCTTCCATATCGGTCTCTGAGCCAACACCTTGACCCAACAAAACGTCGATTGGCAGGGCACCCATGGTGGATTTAACCACCTGAACCCCATCGCGAGAGTCTTCGCGCAGCTCTTCGACCAATTTGTCTGCGGCGTTACCTTCCATCAGATCCGATTTATTGACCACTATCATATCAGCACACGCGACCTGATCTTCAAAGAGTTCTGAAAGTGGCGTTTCGTGATCCAGGTTTTCATCTTGTGCGCGTTGCGCGTCGACAGCGGCCACATCATGAGCAAAGCGGCCTTCTGAAACAGCTTTTCCGTCGACAACAGTGACCACACCGTCGACAGTGACCCTTGTTGAGATTTCTGGCCAGTTAAATGCGCGTACGAGTGGCTGGGGTAGGGCCAAGCCGGAGGTTTCAATGACGATGTGGTCCGGAGCTTCGTCGCGGTCCAGCAGTTTTTCAAGTGTTGGCACGAAATCCTCAGCCACGGTGCAACATATGCAACCGTTTGAAAGCTCCATCACGTCCTCTTCAGCGCAGTTTTCGATGCCGCACCCCTTCAGGATGCCACCATCTACGCCCAGATCGCCAAACTCATTGATAATCAGCGCAATACGCCGACCATTGGCATTTTCCAGCATGTGACGAATAAGCGTAGTTTTACCGGCGCCGAGAAAGCCGGTGACGACGGTTGCGGGCGTTTTTGCAGGCATCTGCATCTCCAAAGAAAAACATCGATCTCAATGATCGATAATGAAATGATGACTTCACTTGATTATTCCGGCGCGGCGCGATTGGCGCGCGCCACGCGCTGAATTCGTCTGATCGATCAGGCCGCTTGGTAAACCCTAGGCGCGAAAGCACGAGATAGGCTCATACCGCGCATCATCTTCGCCAGCGCAAGAACCGCCAGATCGGCAATCGGCTCTATAACGACGACAAGCATGTAAGCCGCGCCGAACGACAAAACAGAGGTTATGTTTTCGGCACCAAACCCTTGACCGTAGATGGCCCAGAATGCGACCCAAGCGACCACGCCACCCTGATAGGCGGTCGAAAGCTTAAGGGCTTCCGTATATTTCAGGTCTACATAGGCCGTACCTGGCGTGATGATCCGCTTCGCCAGCGCGAAAATTGCAAACAGTGGTACCAACAGTGTCGTTACGTTGACGAAATACATCGGAAGGTCAGATGGTGCAAAGAACATCCCTTGAACGGCTAAGCCAGCAGCAAGCCCAATTGCGGCGGGTGCAACGCCGAGCAACAGAAATAACGTTGTTGCAAGGATGAAATGCACCTCTGAGACGCCAACAGGGAAATGCGGCAAAACCTCGAAGAAAATGAAAGTACCTATTGTTGCGAGAACGCTGCGCAGGATCAGCGGTGGTACGCCATGTGCTCTGACGTCATCCAAGGCTAGTTTTGCGGTGTAAGTCGCCGCGCCTGCGGCAGTTGCGTAGGCGAACGCCATTTTGGCCCCGTCCACGATTCCGGGTTCGATATGCATAAGCTTCTCCTAAGCCGTCCTCCCGACGGCATTTTGGTTTCTTTTGCAGGGCCGGTCTCCTGGCTTGCGGGTCTCTGCGAGCGTCCACCTTCCCGGGATGATCCCAGTGGTATGTTGGACGCACGCTCTCCGCTTACAGTCGCGGGGGCGGCTGACGACTTGGCGCCCGAAGTGGGTCCGCTGTCACGTCATTCCCGAATTAAGCCCCAATGCTTCGCATTTCGATGGGGCACCATGCCCTTTTGGTATGGAATCGCCTCTCAGAGGCGTCAAGAATGATTCCGACACTCGAGGCAGGTTCTGCGGCACAGTATCCAACGTCCTCGGCTCCTGTGGCTCAATATCTTGTGGATAACCTTGGACTATACGCCACATAGAGGGCAAAACCGTTGACAGCACGGATGTGTCAGCGTCTCATGCCTGTGCAGGGCCGGAATCACTAAATTCTAACAAATGCCGGTCATGTTTGTTTGATAAGGGACGAGCAGCGGTGCAATTTTCAAAACTCAGGCTTACAGGCTTCAAGAGCTTTGTCGATCCGACCGATCTGTTGATTACAGATGGTTTGACTGGTGTCGTCGGTCCAAATGGATGTGGTAAATCCAACCTTCTCGAAGCGTTGCGATGGGTAATGGGTGAAAACCGCCCAACCTCGATGCGTGGAGCGGGCATGGAGGATGTTATTTTTGCCGGTGCTGCCACGCGACCTGCGCGCAACTTTGCTGAGGTTTCTGTTCATATCGATAACAAAGACCGTCTTGCACCTTCAGGTTTCAACGACGCGGACCATCTCGAGATCGTGCGTCGGATCACG
>JBCDDS010000074.1:0-17490 GCA_039180185.1 Pseudomonadota bacterium
GCTCAATCAACGCCTTGCTTTCGTCGTATGCACGTTGTGGCGTATCGCAGAGGGCGGCAGGCGCGTTACGGTCCATGCAAGTCTTGCCCGCGATCGCGCGCACGCCACGCGCTATTGCGGCCTGAAAGAACGCGTCGACGCTCGTAGGATCACTGGTGCAAAAGCTTGCAACAGTTGTGGTGCCATAGGCCAGAGTGAGGTCGAAATATCGCTCGGCAGTCCGGCGGGCAAAACCCGGATCAGCGCATTTAATTTCCTCTGGGAATGTGTAACTTTCCAGCCAGTCAATCAGACGCTTGCCCCAGCTCGCGATGATTGCTGTTTGCGGGTAATGAACATGCGCATCGACAAAGCCCGCTGAGATCAGATACTGACCGCAATCTGTTAGGACGGCATCCGGCGCGCGCGCTCGTATTTCCGCTTGTCCACCCACAGCTTCCACTTTGCCATCGCGAACCAAAACAGCGTCATAGATGCGCGCAGCCTCTTTAATGGGCGCCTCAAAGGGTGAGGTAGTAAAGGATAAAACCTGTCCAATTATGATTTCGGCTTTCGACATGTCGGGCCGACGATACGCTGTCAGGCTTGTGCGGTAAATCTCTGCATTTCCGTTGTTTTTCGGCATCCGCTTAAGTAAGGCTGAGGATAGACCGCAAAAGAGACACGGGGCGCGCGCGGCATGGCAGAAGAGCTTCAGCAGACAGAGCCAGAAGCAGAGCGCGAAGAAGATGCCTACGCGCTGGACCAGCAGGCCGTCGCGCGTATCATCTATGCGGTTGACATCGGTGACCAAAAGCTGCTGCTCAAAGAGCTCGAACCGCTACATCCCGCCGACATCGCTGACCTTCTGGAACAAATCAATGCCTTCGATCGCCGTCGCCTGATCGAGCTTTACGGTCATGAGTTTGAGGGCGATGTCCTCTCGGAACTTGACGACGCGATCCGCGAGGAAGTCATCAACATCCTCAACCCCGAGGTTTTGGCGGAGGCGGTGCGCGATCTGGAATCAGACGACGTGGTCGATCTGGTCGAAGACCTTGAGGACGAACAACAGGCGGCGATCCTTGAGGTGCTTGAAGACAGCGACAGGATCGCTGTTGAGCAATCGCTGAACTATCCTGAGTATTCCGCTGGCCGTATGATGCAGCGCGAAGTCGTCATGGCGCCGGAGCATTGGAATGTGGGTGAGGCGATTGATTATATCCGCGATCAGGATGATTTGCCTGAGCAGTTTTATCACATCGTGCTGGTCGACCCGCGGCTGAAGCCGGTGGGGAATGTCACATTGGGTAAACTCATGGCCTCGCGCCGTGAAATCTTACTCAAATCGATCATTGAGGAGACGTTTCACATCATCCCGGTTGACCAGGATGAGGGTGACGTAGCCTACGCGTTCAATCAGTATCACCTGATCTCGGCGCCAGTGGTCGACGCTGATGAGCGGCTGGTGGGCGTGATCACCATTGATGACGCCATGGTCGTGCTCGATGAAGAGCATGAGGAGGACATGCTGCGTCTGGCCGGGGTGAGCGAAGAGGGCAGCCTATCTGATCGGGTGATCGACACCACAAAAAGGCGTTTTCCCTGGCTCGCGGTCAATCTGGTCACGGCAATCCTCGCCTCGCTTGTGATTGCGCAGTTTGAGGCCGCAATAACGCAGATTGTGGCGCTTGCTGTGCTCATGCCGATCATTGCGTCCATGGGGGGTAACGCAGGCACACAGAGCCTGACCGTTGCTGTGCGCGCCATCGCCACTAAGGACCTTACCGGCTCTAACGTCTGGCGGTTTATCCGGCGCGAGGTGCTGGTGGGGCTGGTCAACGGGGTGATCTTTGCCGTGGTGATGGGGATTGTCGGCGTGCTGTGGTTTGGCGGGCCGGAGCTTGGCTATGTCATTGGCGCGGCCATGGTGATCAATCTCGCCGTGGCTGGGTTCGCTGGCACGGTCATTCCTGTGCTGCTGGAACGTTTCGGGATTGACCCGGCCTTGGCGTCGGGCGCGTTTGTGACCACTGTAACCGATGTGATCGGCTTCTTCGCCTTCCTGGGTCTTGCGGTTTTGGTGCTGCTATGAGCGATCTGAACGATAGAAAGGCCGAGGCACGCAAAGCGGCCTTTGCCCGGCGTAAGGTCGCTCATGCCGAAGCTGGTCCGGGCAGTGCAGCAAAACTCTCAGAGCTTTTGGCAGGCTATCGCGGTGTTCCGCTCGCAGGCTACATGCCAATCCGCACCGAGATCGACCCATTACCTGCCATGGAAGAGGCCGCCGCGCATGGCCCTGTCGGTGTGCCGGTTATTCTGGGAGAAGGGCAGCCGCTGAAGTTCTCCCGGTGGGAACCGGGTTGTGCGATGAAGGACGGGCCGTTCGGGGCGATGATCCCGGAGGTCGATGATTTCTTTGAACCCGAAATCGTTATTGTGCCTTTAGTTGCCTTCGACCGCCAGGGCGGGCGTCTTGGATACGGAGGCGGTTTCTACGACCGCACGCTGGAACTTCTCCGATCCCGCCGCGCGACGATGGTCATCGGCTTCGCCTACGGTACGCAGGCAGCAGATGAACTGCCGCTGGAGGTTACTGATCAGCCGTTGGATATGGTTGTAACAGAAGCTGGAGTGATTAGTTTCTGAACAGCCTTATGCATTTTTTCGAAGCCAAGCTTCCGCCACATCGCCCATCGTTTTCGGTGTGCTGTCCTTGATCCAAGCCATGAAAGCGGGGTCAAACTTAAAGTTCTCCCCACACTGCTGTATCAAAAAGCGACGCACATTCTGGGTGGATTTGTAGTTTTGGGTGACTACTGTGTCTCGAGTGATCTCATCAGCATGCCAATCAAATTGTTTCATCGTCCCGCTCAGCTGCGCACTCTCGGCTTGTTACTTTCTAGAATAACAGATGATGAATTTGAGTGGCACAAAAAGGAGACTTACTTTGGCTGAGCACGACTACATCGCCCGCGTCATCTGGACCGGCAATCGCGGGGAGGGGACGCGGACCTATCGCGGCTATGATCGGACTTGGAGCATCGAGACACCGGGCAAACCCGTTGTTCATTGCTCCAATGATCCGCTTCTGGGCGGTGATCCGACGCTGCACAATCCCGAAGATCTGCTCATCGCAGCGCTCTCGGCCTGTCACATGTTGTGGTATCTGCATTTGGCCAGCGACGCGGGCATTGCCGTGCGGGCCTATTCGGATGATCCGCTCGCGGTGGGGGAGACCGACCCACAAGGGGCCAGCCGTTTCCTGCGCGCCACGCTGCGCCCGGTGATTGTCGTCCCCGGAGACGCCGACCTCGCCAAAGCCGATGCCATTCATCATGAAATTCACAAAACCTGTTTTATCGCGCGGTCGGTCAACTTTCCGGTCGATTATGCAGCGACTTATGAAACGGCGGGTTGACCCTTCGGGTTTCTGTTGCCCTTTCTCTTCCCACACCATAACACCGCCTAATGAGAATTTTGTTTCTGGGCGATGTGATGGGCCGGGCTGGCCGCAAGGCGGTGGTCGAGCATCTGCCCAAGCTACGCGAAGCGTGGCGGCTCGATTTTGTTGTGCTCAATGCCGAAAACGCAACGGGCGGCGCGGGTCTTTCGGGGGCGCATGCAAATGTACTGTTGGACGCGGGAGCGGATTGCCTGACCCTTGGTGATCATGCCTTCGACCAGCAAGACATGTTGCAATTCATCCAGAACGAGCCTCGTATTCTGCGACCACTCAATTATGCAAAGGACGCGCCGGGCCGAGGGCACAGGGTCTTCACCGATGCGCGCGGGCGTAAAATACTGGTCACCCAGGCGCTCGGGCAGGTTTTCATGAAACGCGCTTTCGCTGATCCGTTTTCCGCTATGGATGAGGTCTTGCGGACGCATCCACGCGGCGGAGCAGTGCAGGCCTCTCTTGTTGATTTCCACTGTGAGGCAACCTCCGAGAAAATGGGCATGGGTCATTTTTGTGATGGCCGCGCGTCCGTGGTTGTTGGCAGCCACACGCATGTGCCAACCGCAGATGCGCAAATTTTGCCCGGTGGTACGGCCTTTCAGACTGATGCAGGCATGTGTGGTGACTACCTAAGCGTGATCGGTATGGAGAAAACCGAACCAATGCGCCGCTTTGTCACCGGCATGGGGCGCGAAAGATTTACGCCTGCGATGGGCGAGGCCACACTGAGTGGACTGTATATCGAAACCGACGATGCCACGGGTGCGGCGACGCGGGTAGAGATGGTGCGGCACGGTGGTCGCTTGCAAGAGACGGGACCAGCCGATACGTCCGGCTAAGCCAGAACGCTTGCCCTGCGCGGCCTGATAAGCGAAAATTCCATGACTTGAGCGCGGGACACGAGCATTTGCATGCCAATCATTGAGCTTTCCCAAAACGCACAGGCGATCACTGCATTGATCATCGTCGGGTTGATGTTCGCGCTTTTCATGCGTGAAAGCTATCCGACCGAAGTGGTGGGTCTGACAGGTGTTGCGGCCCTTTTGGTGCTGGGCATTCTACCCTATGACGCAGCGCTTTCCGTGATGGCCAATCCTGCACCCTGGACAATTGCCGGACTTTTCCTGGTCATGGGCGCGTTAGTGCGGACAGGCGCACTAGATGCGTTCACGCAATTGGCGGATCGCCAAGCGCAGGTGAACCCGAAACTTGCTATGGGTATGCTGTTTGGTCTGGTCATCTTCGGCTCTGCCTTCATGAATAACACGCCGATGGTCGTCGTTATGATTCCGGTATTTGTCCAGCTCGCCAAAGGTCTGGGTATCAACGCGTCCAAATTGCTTATTCCGCTCAGTTATGCGGCCATTTTAGGAGGGACGTTAACCCTGATCGGAACCTCGACAAATCTGTTGGTGGATGGCGTCGCGCGAGCCCAGGGCATGGCGCCCTTCACGATTTTTGAGGTCACGCCGCTGGCGATTTGCCTGGTCGTCTGGGGCGCGATCTACCTATATTTCATTGCTCCTTATTTGCTGCCCAACCGCGAAAGCATGGCGGATATGCTCACTGACCCTTCGAAGAAAAAGTTCTTCACCGAAGCGGTCATTCCGCCTGAAAGCAATCTGATTGATCGCGAAGTGGAGGGTGTGCAGCTTTTCAAACGTGAGGGTGTGCGACTGGTTGATGTTATCCGGGGGGATTTGTCTTTGCGCCGCAACCTCAATGGCGTGACGCTACAGGTGGGGGACCGCGTGGTTCTGCGCACACGGATGACAGAATTGTTGAGCTTGCAGCGCAACAAAAGCCTCAAGCGCGTCGATCAGGTCTCCTCAGTTGAGACCACGACTGTTGAGGCGCTGATCACACCGGGTTGCAAAATGGTTGGCCGCTCGCTCGGTTCCTTGCGGCTCAGGCGGCGGTTCGGCGTTTATCCATTGGCCGTGCATCGAAGCAATCAGAACATTGGTCGACAGCTTGATGAGTTGATCATACGCGTGGGCGACACGTTACTTTTGGAAGGCGCGCCAGAGGATATCGCGCGTCTGGCGGCCGAAATGGGTTTGCTGGATGTTGCGCGCCCATCGGCGCGGGCCTATCGGCGCGGACATGCCCCGGTTGCTTTGATGGCTTTGGCGGGCATTGTCATCCTTGCAGCGCTTGGCGTTGCGCCGATCCTGGCGCTAACCGTTGTGGCCATCGCCGTCATCTTGCTCAGCCGATGCATAGACGCCGATGAGGCGTTTTCCTTCGTTGAGGGTCGCCTACTGGTGCTGATCCTGTCCATGTTGGCGGTTGGAGCAGGGCTGCAAGCGTCAGGTGCGGTGGAGTTAATCGTCGGCGCGGTGGCACCGCTTTTGTCGATGTTGCCACCGGTACTTGTGGTATGGGCTGTATACCTTCTGACATCGCTGCTGACGGAGCTCATTAGCAATAACGCCGTTGCCGTGGTGGTCACACCGATTGCCATTGGGCTGGCTGAGGCGCTCGGGATAGACGCGCGCGCCCTGGTTGTCGCCGTTATGGTGGCCGCATCGGCAAGTTTTGCAACGCCGATCGGGTATCAGACCAACACGCTGGTTTATGGTCCAGGCGGCTACCGCTTCACGGATTTTATGAAAGTGGGCATCCCGCTCAATCTCAGTGTTGGGTTGCTGGCCAGCATGCTGATCCCCTTCATTTGGCCGCTCCAAGCGTTCTGAACTCCGGCAAAAACCTGCTAAAGCCCTTAAATTGATTTGCTTTTCTTACGCATTAACGAAACCTTAATCGTATGCGTTTGCTTTACGTTTTGAGTTTCGTCGTCGCCGGTTGCGCCAATAGTGCGCCGGAAAAGGAAGTGGCGCCCGAACCGCCGCTTTACCCTGGTGAGACAGCGCAACTTCGGGTTCTGATCAATGAGTATGCGGATCTTTATGAGGTGCCGCGGCCATTGGTCCACAAGGTCATTCAAAGAGAAAGCGACTACCGGCCCAAAGCACTGAACCGACCCTACTACGGCCTAATGCAAATCCTGCCCGCCACCGCGCGCAGTATGGGATTTCAGGGGCAACCGATGGACCTGCTCGATGCGGAAACCAACTTGCGGTATTCGGTGAAATACCTGCGCGGCGCCTGGCTCGTTTCGGACGGGGATCAGGATCGCGCCGTGCAATGGTATGCGCGTGGATATTACTTTGAGGCCCGCGACCGATGTTTGCTGGTTGAGACCGGCCTCAACAACCGTGAACTCGGCAAAGGCTGCAAGTAGTCGCAACCGCCTTGCAGGTGCGCCCGGCCCTGACTTATAGAAGCTAAAACGACAGGCATAATTCGGAGGTCGCCATGGCGGGCCACTCAAAATGGGCCAATATTCAGCATCGTAAAGGCCGACAGGACGCGGTGCGGGCCAAGCTTTTTTCCAAACTTTCCAAAGAGATCACCATTGCGGCCAAGATGGGCGATCCGGACCCTGAAAAGAACCCGCGCCTGAGGCTGGCCGTGAAAGAAGCCAAAAGCCAGTCGATGCCAAAGGACAATATCGAACGCGCCATCAAGAAATCTGTCGCGGGCGAAGGCGATGATTATGAGGAAATCCGCTATGAAGGCTACGGGCCGAATGGCGTGGCCGTGATCGTTGAGGCAATGACCGATAACCGAAATCGTACAGCCTCCACCGTGCGCTCAACCTTCACCAAACACGGTGGAAATCTGGGTGAGACCGGCTCGGTTGGTTTCATGTTCGATCGTAAGGGCGAGGTGAGCTACACCACCGAGGCAGGTGATGCTGACACCATCATGATGGCAGCGATTGAGGCGGGTGCAGAGGATGTGGAGAGCAGCGAAGATGGCCATCTGATTTGGTGCGCCGATACCGATCTCAACGATGTTTCAAACGCATTAGAGGCCGAACTCGGCGAATCTGAATCGACCAAACTGGTCTGGAAGCCTACGACCACGACGGAGATGGATTTCGAGGGCATGCAAAAGCTGATGCGCCTCATTGATGCGCTCGAAGACGATGATGATGTGCAAAACGTGACCACGAATTTTGAGGCGTCCGACGAGGTCATGGAGCAACTGGCGGCGGAATAATATGTTATAGTTTCGCCGCAGCTGCAAAATATCTTGCGAGGCGCGCAAAAAGCTTCCACAGTAAAACTCCTAGGTGCCGCGTCTAACGCGGAGAATTGGGAAGTCGGTGCAAATCCGGCGCTGCCCCCGCAACGGTAAGGAGGGGGATCTTGCAGAAGCCACTGGGGCGCGTGCCCTGGGAAGGCGCAGGATCCGCAAAACCCGCCAAGCCCGGAAACCAGCCTTGGACAACGTCAAGCTGCGGAGGGCGGTGCGGGCGTCGCGGGCTAGCCCCTGTGCGCTCTTATCTCTCTTTGCCCCAAACGGTCCGGGGTGCGACCGGGAGAGAAATAAAATGAACGCAACAATGATTTTGCGACACCTTGAGGAAAGTGCAGCAACCGGTGCCGAGGCGGATGCGCTGGCGCGTCTTGGCTTTATGCAATGGATGTTTGAACATCCAGGCTACATCACTTCAGTCGAGTTGAATTCTGCACTGTCAGAACCTGCGTTGAAGACACCGGAAAGCGCAGCCGCGCAGGCCTTTGTCGGTTTTCTGAAGGATGCAGAAACGACCCCGATAACGAGGGCGCGACGTCGTCCACGCACAGAACGCGTTCTGCAATAAAAAACGGCGACGTCAGGGAGGAGGAGAGACGCCGCCGTTGAGATACGTCAAGCCGCGGGAGGAGGATGGGCTTGTCGCAGGTCCGGGCCAAATTGGGCCCTCTCGTTTGTTGCAAGACAGCCAATGCGTTGCAGCGATCTTGCTAAGTCCAGCACGCCTGTTCAGTGACAGAGTTCTGGGGTAATGCTTCGTCGAAGAGTGATTTTCTTCGATATAAAGAAAGGCTAATCATTTTTCTGCAGTCGCACAATAATTTATGCTGCAATGCAGCTATGCATTGAAAACATGGTTGAAAAGTCGAAAATGTCATCATGCAGCCTATTTTTTCAGCGCCCTTTTTCCGACCACCTTCGGCGCGTGAAAACAGTGCTGATGAATTGAGCGCTTTGATTGGAGAACGGGCATGTCTGAAATTTTAGACAAAGTGCGCGAACAACTAGAAAGGGTGGAGCTCCCGGATGGTGGCAACCCGATTTCTCGCGATATGGTCAAAGCTCTCAGTTTCGACAATGGTGTCGTACGATTCGTTCTTGAGGCACCCAGCCCCGATGCAGCGCGCGTCATGGAACCTGTGCGCATTGCTGCTGAACAGGCCGCAATGTCGGTCGACGGCGTTGAAGAGGCGAAAGTTGCCCTGACGGCTCATAGCGGCACGCAAAAGCCGAAAACGCCCCCACCGAACGCACCGCCATCGTTGAAAGTTGGTGGCCACCCAACGGGCGGTAACGAAAGCATCAGGCCAGCCTCTGTTAGATCAATCATAGCTATAGGCAGTGGTAAAGGAGGTGTCGGTAAGTCAACTGTCTCCTCAAATCTCGCTGTGGCCTTGGCCAAGCAGGGCAGGCGGGTTGGTCTGCTCGACGCGGATGTTTATGGCCCAAGCCAACCCAGGATGATGGGCAACATGACAAGAGCGCAAAGCCCCGACGGAAAAATCATCGAACCAGTTGAGGCCCACGGTGTAAAGATGATGTCGATTGGGTTGATGATGGAAGCCGGCAAGGCGGTCATCTGGCGCGGACCGATGCTCATGGGCGCATTGCAACAACTTATCAGCCAGGTGCGTTGGGGCGAGCTTGACGTTTTGCTGGTCGATCTGCCGCCGGGCACGGGTGATGTGCAACTTACGCTTTGTCAGCGTGCCCATCCGACTGGTGCGCTTGTCGTTTCAACCCCTCAAGATGTGGCACTGATTGATGCGCGTAAGGCGATAGACATGTTTCAAAAACTTGGAACGCCGATCCTTGGTATGATTGAGAATATGTCGATGTTCCGCTGTCCGAAATGTGAGGAAGAGTTTGCAATCTTCGGTCAAGGTGGTGTCGCGGCTGAAGCCCAAGAGCTAGGTGTGCCGCTGCTGGGAACTCTGCCGATTGATTTGGACACTCGTGTCGCAGGAGATACGGGTCAACCGGTTGCGCTCGGGGACGGGCATGCAGCACAAGCCTATGCGCTTTTAGCTGCGCGGCTTGTGCAGGGTGGAATGGCTTAGAATTCTCTCCAAATTCCAAGCTTTATACTGAGTTGATCAGATTCAATAAATCCTGCTACGACGCCCAACTCCAATAGCCTGCCGGGCTTCAACTCATACACATAAGAAGGTGCCACTTTTGCAAAGGCGTCCCCATCGAAAGGTATGCCTGTTTGCAGTTGCAGGATGGCCAATGATTTCTCGCCAGGCCGGAGCCCGAAGGTAAAGTCGCTTTCCAGTCGGCCATCCCGCTCCGTGTTGACAAGTGCCGTTGTGTCCAGTGACAGCCAACCACCGATATTACGAACCGTAACACCTCGACCCCATGAGAACCCTGGTCGAACAGCGCCTTCCCCATCGAAAAACCCGACGCCCATTTCAGCAGAAAATCTTGCGTTTTGATCGGTTGGACTAATGGGATAGCGCAGGAATGCGATGACTTCGGGGTCACCGAATGGTCGACTGCCAGCATCCAGTCCGAATGTTAGGTTGTTTTTCAGGCCGCGTTCGAAAAAAAGCGAAGCGAAGAATTTTTCGTCATCGGATATATCTTTGCGAACATCAAATTCTCCGGAAATTGAGAGAAACATTTCTCCCTCTGGTCTTGGCCATGGTCCTGCCTCCCCGATATGCGGTGCAATAAGGCCAAGGCAAATTACGACACTACGCAACCAATGCATTTAGACCTCGCATGCAGGTCTTATGTAATTCGGCATCTCGCGTTGCGATGAGGGCCAACATGGGCAGCATTATTCCTCCTTTGTGGAAGTGATTTTTACGAGCCCGAGTTCTCGCGCAGCGGCGAGAGAAAGGATGTCGCTATCCAACCCACGTGGTTGTTGGTAAGCGCGAACCGCCATTCTTGTCTCCTCATCAAGTTCGCCTGTGAGCGGAGCTGAATAGAACCCGCGTGCTTGAAGTGCGCGTTGCATTGAATTGATGAAATCAGGGACCTTGTCGGTCGAACAGGGAACTTCGAACCAGCTTTCAGTACCGCTGCTAACGGTCCTTTTTTCGGTGCCCTTGCGGTACACCGCAGGTTGGATCACTTTGCCGTCTGCATCGGTCTTTTCTGGAACCACGAGAATGTCAGCCTCAACAGTTTCAACAATCGCTTCGCCGGTGATTTTGTCCCAACAGCTATTGGGTGTAGTGGGCGGCTGCGCGTTTAGAAATTGCGCGACAAGCGGTTCTTGAGTCGAAGATGCTTCCGGATAGGTTGTGCATCCAGACAAAAAAATGCCTGTTATTGCGCAGGCCTTTAGCCTGAAATCAGAAATAAACTTTATCATCTGCTCGTGCTTTATAGCTTTTGCACAGGTTACCTGTTTTTTGCCTTTTGGGAAAGAGGTGTGTCGACCGAGAGCAGTTGATCGAGGAGCGGGGAGATATCTTCGATGTGTTCTGCCACAACATGGATCACACCGGCTTGCCTTTGTATCCGACCCGTAATGCGCAGAAGCCGCCCAGCAATCACCGCCCGGCGAAAACGTTCGTAAAGCGCACGCCAGACCACCACATTGACTACGCCAGTTTCATCCTCAAGTGTCAGAAAAATAACACCTTTCGCGGTGCCGGGTCGTTGCCGCAAGATAACCAAACCGGCCACGGTAATGCGGGCCCCATTAGGGGGCTCCTTCAGCCGCGCGGCAACCAAGGCGACAGGTGGGCGTGGCCATCGATCAGCAATAGAAATTGAGGTTGCAGCAGGCATGAGAACAAAAATAGAACAAAAGCATTTTGTCGCAACCTTTTTTCTGGCACTCGAAATTTTTTGGGTAATAACCTACCTTTTGGGCAACCATTATTCGAAAGCTGTTCGGATTGACCAAGATAACTTTTGTTGAACCCACTGGTGCTCGGCACGAGGTTGATGTTGATAACGGCCTCAGCCTTATGGAGGGCGCGCGCGCGGCAAATATTCCGGGTATTGAGGCCGATTGTGGGGGTGCCTGCGCTTGTTCAACCTGCCATGTCTATGTTGACCCGGACTGGGTGGATCAGGTGCCCGAGAAGGACGAAATGGAGGAAGATATGCTCGATTTCGCCTACCAACCTGATCCCAAAACATCCCGGCTGACCTGTCAGATCACAGTGACAGATGCTCTAGACGGTCTGGTCGTCCTCATGCCGGAACGTCAGGTTTGAGCATCGACAAGGCGCCGCGTCTGGCGTGTCAAGGCTGTTTAGAAGCCGCGCGCGGCGTATGGCTTTTGCTGAGCGTTTGGCTGACCTTTCTGGTGCCTGCATTGAGCGCAGCGCAAGAGATTGATACCGGGCGCGGACATGAAGATGGGTGTAAATACCCCGCTGCTCCACCAGATGGCGAAATTGCGCGATCAAGTCAGAACCCAGTCATCGCCGCACGCTATTTCGGTGCGACGATGGCCTATCCGCACGGTGTATTGGGTGATGAGATTGAGGCGGAAGGCTTGCTTGTTCACTACAAAAAAGATGAGAAGACCGTCTGTGATGTAACTTTTGCTGGCCCGGACCGAGTGTTCGAGGATCTCACACCGCGATTGGCAGACCTGGACGGAGACGGCGTAAACGAGGTCATCGCAGTAGCCTCTCACGCCCAGCAAGGTGCGAGACTAGAGATTTATGGCTATCCCGGGTTGGGCAAGGACTTTCAGCTTTTAGCTGCAACGCCCTACATTGGCACAAGGTTTCGCTGGCTTGCGCCGGTCGCTGCATTTGATTTGGATGGGGACGGGTATGTTGAGATTGCCTATGTGGACCGTCCACATCTGGCCAAGACCCTGCGCGTTTGGCGATATCGTGATGGTGCGCTGCAGCCGGTAGGCAAAATGGCTGGTGTGAGCAATCATAAGATCGGTTGGCCATTTATCGTGGGTGGTTTTCGGGACTGCCAAACAGAACCGGAAATGATTCTTGCTAGCGCTGATTGGCGCAATGTTCTAGCTGTGAGTTTTAAAGACCAAGCTTTTAAGACGCGGCGTTTGGCGCGGTATGAAAGCCCGGACCAGCTCAACGCGTTTTTAAACTGCGATTGACAGAATCACCTCAAGAAAGCTGCGCTTTGGCGAACCTTAAAGTGCGCGCCACCCGATATCGCGTCTGCAAAACCCCTTTGGCCAATCGATCTGATCGACCATCGCATAGGCCCGGTCGGCGGCCTCCTGCAAAGTAGCACCACGCGCGGTGACGTTAAGCACACGGCCGCCGCTGGCCACGATCTGCCCTTCTTTTTCCGCTGTTCCGGCATGGAAGATCATATGCTGACTGTCTTCGGTGCAGTCACTCAGGCCTTTAATAATGCTGCCTTTTACATAAGCACCGGGGTAACCATTCGCTGCCATAACCACCGTCAGTGCGTGATCATCGGCCCAGTTTACGCGCGCCTCTGAAAGACGGCCCTCGGCCGTGGATTGCAACAGATCAAGAACCTGAGCGCCCAGACGTATCATCAGTACCTGGCACTCAGGGTCGCCAAAGCGAACATTGTACTCGACCAGACGCGGTTTGCCGTTCTCGATCATCAATCCGGCATAGAGGATACCCTGATAAGGTGTTCCGCGGCGGGCCATCTCCTTCAACGTAGGACGAATGATCTGATCAAGTGCCGCTTCAGCAACGACATCCGAAAGAACCGGAGCAGGGGAGTAAGCACCCATACCGCCCGTGTTGGGCCCTGTATCGCCTTCACCCACGCGCTTGTGGTCTTGCGCCGTGCCCATAGGTAACGCTGTCTCGCCATCGCACAGTACAAAGAAAGACGCCTCTTCGCCCGTCATAAATTCCTCAACAACGACTTCTGCGCCCGCTCCGCCAAAAACGCCGCCGAACATGTCGTCTATGGCGGACTCTGCCTCCGCTAGGGTTTCTGCAATGATCACGCCTTTGCCTGCAGCCAGGCCGTCGGCTTTTATGACAATTGGCGCGCCTTGTGCTTGCACATAGGACTTTGCTGCTTTTGCATCGGTGAAGTGCCCGTAGGCTGCCGTGGGTGCATGTGCCGCGCCGCAAATCTCCTTGGTGAAAGCCTTAGAGGCCTCAAGCTGTGCCGCTTCTCTAGAGGGGCCAAAAACCAACAACCCTGCCTCGCGTAACCGGTCGGCCACGCCAGCGGCAAGAGGCGCTTCAGGCCCCACGATAACGAACTCTATAGCGTTTTCCTGGCAAAACTCGGCGACCAAGTTGCCGTTCTCTATGTCAAGCTGGGCACACTCAGCGATCTGGGCAATACCTGCATTCCCCGGCGCGACGATGAGTTTGTCGCATTTGGGGTTTTGCATCACGGCCCACGCCAAAGCATGTTCGCGACCGCCACCGCCCAGAATAAGAATATTCATCCGCCCCTCTTGCGCTTCACCTTCTTTGATCGCCGTTCTAAGGTGACCGGACAGGCTTTACAAGACAGGTTCCATGTCTGATTTGATCGACGATCCCAGCCCCGGCGAAAACGCCCCGGAATTCAGCGTCTCGGAACTGTCAGGCGCGATCAAGCGCGTGATCGAGGGAGAGTTCGCCTTTGTTCGGGTCAAGGGCGAGGTTGGACGGATCAGCAGGCCGCGCTCGGGCCATGTTTATCTCGATCTCAAGGACGACCGAGCAGTTTTGGCTGGAGTAATCTGGAAAGGTGTGGCGGCGCGGCTGACCGTGGCGCCGGAGGAAGGTATGGAAGTGGTCGCAACCGGGCGACTGACCACATTTGCCGGGCAATCGCGCTATCAGATTGTAATTGAGGATATCAAACCAGCCGGTGTTGGCGCGCTGATGGCGATGCTTGAAAAAAGGCGCATGGCGTTGCAGGCGGAAGGGCTGTTTGACAACGCACGCAAGAGACCGGTGCCTTATCTGCCCGAGATTATAGGTGTTGTCACATCACCTTCAGGCGCTGTTATCCGCGATATCCTGCATCGCTTGCGCGAGCGCTTTCCGCGCAAAGTTTTTTTATGGCCGGTGGCCGTGCAGGGCGAGAAGTGCGGGCCGGAGGTGGCTCGCGCGATTGCCGGGTTTAACGCGCTGACACCTGGTGGCGCAATACCACGCCCTGAACTGATAATCGTAGCGCGTGGGGGCGGCAGTGTTGAGGACCTCTGGGGGTTCAACGAAGAGGCGGTCGTGCGGGCCGCTGCGGCCTCTGAGATACCGTTGATTTCTGCGGTGGGGCACGAAACCGATACCACATTGATTGATTACGCATCTGACTTGCGCGCACCTACACCCACAGCCGCTGCAGAGCTGGCGGTGCCGGTGCGGCTCGATCTTTTGGCCTGGTGTCGCGAGCAAGGCAGCAGGTTGTTGCAGTCCCTATCGGGACAGGTTGCCATGCGCAAGCAACGGCTTCGGGATATGGCGAGGGCATTGCCAAGAGCCGGCACTTTGCTCGATGGGCCGCGCCAAAGGCTTGACGGATACTCGGACCGTTTGCCCGCCGCCTTGAACGCCAGCGTGCAGACGCGGCGGCTGCGACTTTCGCAGGCCACAGGGGTGCTGCGCCCAGGCATTTTAAGGCGCGGGGTGGAGCAGGACCGGCGCCGATATGAAGCAACGCTTGCGCGGTTGAATCTCTCGGCTTTGCAGAGAGACCTTGCACAGCGGCGAAGGGATTTTGATCAGGTTGCAAGACGGATGAGCGATGTGAGCCAGCGCAAGGTTCATGATTGGCGAGAGACGCTGGAGGGATACGAGCGGTTACGCAAAACGCTGGGCTACACGGCAACGCTCAGCCGCGGCTATGCGGTTGTTCGAGGAGATGGTTCCGTCGTTACTTCACAAACCGAAGCAGCGGCGGCGGATACGCTTGAGATCGAGTTTGCAGATGGAAAACTCGCGGTTGGCAGCAATGAGGCGACATCAAAGCCAGTCGTTTCTCGGAAACAGGCCAAAAAATCCTCTTCTCCAGATCAGGGATCACTTTTCTGAAAACTACAAGTTACACTTACATGCTTTTTCAAACACCGATCTTGGGTCCCAAGCACATCAAAGGTTCGCTGCTTTGCTGCATTTCGTAGAGTTGAGACTGTGTGGGGTCGTTTTGAAAAAGCGCGCTAATCCCGCTGGATGAGCGTTCGAATTTCCAGCACTGCGGCGTCGGTTTATCTTCATAGACAAAGCAGATTAGCCCGTTTTCTTCGTACCAAGAGCCTTCCTGACACTGCCCGTCCAGAAAGGACCACCGCACGCGCCTGTCTTCAAGGTATTCCTCCGCGCCATAAGGCGCGCCATTCGAGCCGTAGGTGAAGGTTTTTCCACGCGTGTAGGCGTCAAACTCGCCCGCGCTCATGCTATCCTGCGCCGGGGCCAGACTTGGCCAAATTAGCAAAACTGTCAGAGTGTGTTTGAGCATGTTTGGATACTGCCAGAGTCGCTTGATCTTGGCTATTGGTTTCATCTTTTTGCCAGGGTCTCCGCGTCCAACGCCCTACCCGCCGGTCCATCAGCCTGCGCCAAACACTAGGCATCAATGCAATCGTACCCATAAGCGGCAATGGATAGGGCATCATGGGCATTTCAACAGGCTTTAGTTCCAGAGATGGAAAGGCTTTTTTTGGGTTCACATGATGATCCGAATGACGCGTTGCATTCAGCATCATAGCCGATGAGAACCAGTGTGGTGCATTCCACGAATGTTGCGGCCCGACCGGCTCTAGTGAGCCATCTGGCATTGTCTGCCTGCGCAAACCATAGTGCTGCACGTAATCTGACATAAGAATTTGCATTTGCGCATGCAGAGCAACAACGCAAAAAACACCTGCGCCGATTGCGCCCGCGAACCCCGCAAACAGCACAAACATTGAAAGGCCAATGCCGAGATAAAGCGCGTACGGATGTGTCCAAAGAGGTGCACTTGCTTTGCGCGCGCGGTTCTCTTCTCGAAGCCCAAGTATGAAGGATTGTCGCGTGGCACGCAGAGCATATCGATAAAACCCTTCACCAGCGCGTGGACTATTCGGGTCCTTGTCGCTTCCAACATGCACATGATGCACGCGCAGATGCGCGCTGGCATGATGGCCGACCAAGAGCGAGCTGTAAATCAATCGTCCCAGCAGGCGCATTAGTTTTGAGTGTTTGTGAATCAATTCATGTGCCACCGGATGGGAGATCTGTCCAAACACCAAACCGGTGCAGATCAGTGTAAGTGCCAATTGTGGTCCCGTCAGGTTTAAGGCTGCATAAAGACACAGTGCGAGCAATATAAAATGCAGGGTGGCCAGGGATTTAAGAAGTGTGTCAGCAGCGGGGAACTCCGTATCCGGTGCCTGCATATCCGACTCGGAAGCAATCAATCGGTCCATCGCGAAGACCAGAAGCGTCATGTAGCCAAGGGCCATCCAAGGCCACAACCCCCCGAGCCAAACCGCAAGCGCGATAAGAAAGGCAGGTGTTAGCGTGGCAATGGTAAATCGATGCAAAATCGATCCTTTTCTATTGGTGACAGCTGGTGCTTTTCAGACAGTAAGACGCATCAAAGCGCATTCAACCAACAAAACCCGGCGTGAATTTGCGGATTTGGTGGCTTTTGTGATGCGTTTGCCGACTTTTCTTCTGTGATTTCGAGGGTTAACTGATAAGCAAAGACGTTCGGAGCATTCATGGCATTCTTCCGCAAACTTAAAGAAAAGCTCTTTAGGTCTTCTTCTAAAATTGAGGAAGGGCTTGATGCCATCGTGGAAGACGGTGGTGAGGAGGTTGAGGAAGTCGTAGAGGAAGTGGCCACCGATTTACCTCCTACAACGCAAGCGGAAGGCGCCCGCCCGCTGGATATTTCTCTTGACGCTGAACCCGAAGCGGAACAGCGCTCAGAGCCAGAGCCAGAGCCAGAGCCAGAGCCAGAGCCAGAGCCAGAGCCAGAGCCAGAGCCAGAGCCAGAGCCAGAGCCAGAGCCAGAGCCAGAGCCAGAGCCAGAGCCAGAGCCAGAGCCAGAGCCAGAGC
>JBCDDS010000075.1:0-17401 GCA_039180185.1 Pseudomonadota bacterium
AGGTGTGAGGCCTGAAGTCATGGGGATTGGTCCCATTCCGGCGGTACAGTCCTTGTTGGAGAGGACCGACCTCAGCGTTGACGATTTCGACGTGGTGGAATCAAACGAAGCCTTCGCGGCACAGGCGATTGCCGTGAACCGTGGGCTCGGCCTTGATGAGGCCAAAGTGAATCCCAATGGCGGAGCAATAGCGCTTGGCCACCCGGTGGGTGCGACAGGCGCAATTCTCACCGTTAAGGCGCTTTATGAGCTCGAACGCATCAACGGGTCTAAAGCGCTCATTACCATGTGCATCGGTGGTGGGCAGGGCATCGCCCTGGCAATCGAACGGCTTTAAGAGGCGCAGTCTCTAGACGTCTACATGCTCGCGTACAAAAACCGGCTTTTGCGCTTCACTCAGGACATTGTCATAGCGATAGCCGCCTGAATCAAAGTCCTTGATCGCCTCTGCATCTTGTAGGCGGTTTTGCACGATGAACCGCGCCATCGCTCCTCGCGCACGCTTGGCGTAGAAGCTGATGATTTTCGTGGTACCCATTTTTCGTTCCATGAAGACCGGCGTGACCACCGTCAACTTCAGCGCTTTGAGATCAACCGCGCCAAAGTACTCCTGGCTAGCACAATTGATCAACACGTCTGATCCAGTCTCTGCCGCTTGCGCGTTCAAAGCGTTGGAAATCCTATCCCCCCAGAAATCATAAAGCGTTTTACCGCGTTTGGTGGCCACCTTGCTGCCCATCTCCAACCGGTAGGGCTCAATCGCATCAAGCGGCCGCAGTATGCCGTAGAGACCCGAAAGAATGCGCAGATGATCCTGTGCCCAGGTCATTTCATCCTTATCAAGGCTGGCGGCCTCGAGGCCCAGATAAGTATCCCCAGCAAACGCTAACGCTGCTGCCTTACGCTCCATATTGCCAAAGTCTTGGAACCGCTCATAATTCAACTGAGCAAGGCTGTCGCTGATGTGCATAAGCTTCTTGAGCTTGCCTGCAGACATCTTACGTGCGACGCCTGCGAGTTCCTGAGTGTCTTGCGGAAAACCCGGCTGCGTCACCGGCGTACCGTTCATAGGCGTCATGTCGAGTTTCTTGGCAGGTGAGACGACGACGAGCATGTATTCCCCAATCCGAGTTGCGTTTCAGGTGATCTAGTCCGCAGCTTGCAGAACGTCCAGAAACGCACGCCCAAACCTCTGCGCGCGCTTCTCGCCCAAGAGCCGTGCGAGACCTGAAAGGTCGCGTGGCCTAACAGTAGCGATGCGCGCCAGAAGCTTGGCCGAACAACTCAGCGGCTTCTCGATCCCGCTTTCACCCCGGGACAGCGCGGTTTGAGCAGAGAGAAGTTGATCATAAACTGCACCGCTGTCTTTTCCTGCGAGCTTCCGACGTGAGGGGTGCATAGGTTCCGTCTCGCCTTGAATCACTTCCAGGAAAACAGAGCCAAATTTCTCAAGCTTCTTGGCACCCACGCCCGAGACCTTTGCCATCTCATCGAGGTTGATTGGTCGTTTCTGTGCCATGTCGATGAGAGTACGGTCGTTGAAGATTATGTAAGCGGGTGCTTTTGCTGTTTCGGCCAATTCGCGCCGCTTTGCCTTAAGCGCAGCCAAGAGCGGTTCGTCCTCTTCTGCTACCAACATACCAGGCGCTTTTCTATGAGTAGTTGCGGTTAGCGTTTCACGGCGCAGTATAATTTTTTCTTCGCCGCGCAGGATTGGGTGCGCCTTCTCCGTTACGCGCAGCCCGCCATGGCGTTCAGGATCAGGGCGTAAAAGATCATACCCCATCATCTGTCTAAAAATACCCTGCCACGCACCACGGCCGATTTCTTTGCCCACGCCAAAGGTGGGCAGACTTTGATGCTGTTTGGCCAGAATCTTTTCGGTCCTTGTGCCCATTAGGATATCGATCAAATGCCCTGCGCCAAAGAACTGCTCTGTGCGCAGCGACGCGGAAAGGGCCATCCGCACTGCGTCGGTACCGTCAAACGTTTCTGGTGGTACGGCACATGTGTCGCAGTTGCCACATGGTTCTGAGTGTTCACCAAAATAGCGCAACAGGCTTTGCCGTCGGCAACCATGGGTCTCCGCCAGACCGAGAAGGGTATTCAATCGTGAATGATCGGCATTGCGTTGCGGCGCTGAAGCAAGCCCTTCATCGATCTGGTTGCGCCGCAGGCGAATATCATCCGCTCCGAAAAGCATTAGTGTCTCTGCAGGCGCACCGTCCCTCCCGGCACGGCCGATTTCTTGGTAGTAGGCCTCGATCGACTTCGGCAGATCAGCATGAGCGACCCAGCGAATATCAGGTTTGTCTATGCCCATGCCGAAAGCGACAGTTGCAACCACCACCAAGCCATCCTCGCGGGAAAACCGTTCCTCGACGCGACGGCGATCTTCAGCCTCCATACCACCATGATAATGACAGGCTTGGTGGCCATCTTCACGCAGTGCTTGGGCCAGCGTTTCGGTCTTTGCCCGCGTTCCGCAATACACAATCCCGGATTGCCCGCTGCGGGCCTTGGCAAATTCCAGGATCTGCGCGCGGGGTTTGTTTTTGGCCGCGAAGGCGAGGTTGATATTGGGTCGATCAAAGCCGCGCAGAAAAACCTTTGGCGTCACACCACCGAATAGTTTTTCGACAATATCAGATCGCGTTTCCGCGTCGGCCGTTGCTGTAAAAGCGGCGAGTGGCACATTCAGAGCGCTGCGCAGATCGCCGATACGCAAGTAATCAGGTCTGAAATCGTGACCCCATTGGCTAACGCAGTGGGCCTCATCGACTGCGATCAAGGACACACCGATGCGCCGCATCATGCCAAGTGCCGAGCCAGCTGCGAGCCGTTCCGGTGCGACGTAAAGCATCTTCAATCGCCCGGCCTCAATCGACGCCCAAACCTCGTTGTTTTCTTCGTCAGTATTGCCCGAGGTAAGTGCGCCGGCCTCAACACCTACAGCTTTGAGTGCGCGCACCTGATCTCTCATCAAGGCAATCAAAGGCGAGATCACCACGGTAATCCCATCTTGCATCAACGCAGGTAACTGGTAGCAAAGCGACTTGCCGCCACCTGTTGGCATGATCGCCAGGGTGTTGGTACCAGAGGCCACGGTATGCACGATTTCTTCCTGCCCGGGGCGGAATTCATCGAAGCCAAATATGCCTTGCAACAGCGTCGCTGCGCTTTGCATGGGGAACCTGTAAAATTTTAGTTGTCTGCTCTTACAGATGACTGTCCCACACTAAGAATCGCTTAACAAGAGTGGATCAGCCGCAAAACCCAAGAGGACGTCCGCCACACAGGATTTCAGGCAAGATAAAGTCGCGCAGAGAGATCAGGATGATGAAGGCCACAAGTGGCGACAGGTCCAGTGGCCCGGTGTTCGGCATTAAACGTCGGATTGGTGCATATATCGGTTCCAAAAGTCGGTTGAGCCCGTACCAAATCTGCGCCACGAATTGCTGATGCAGATTGAGCACCTGAAAGCTAATCAGCCAGCTCATGATGATATGAATGATCATGATGAAAAAGGCGACATCAAGGATCAGGCCGATTGGCCCCGCAATTGCCTGCATTTGGCGCTTCCCTTCAAACTTTCGACGTAGGTAATCAGGCGAGCAGGAATTCGCAAGCTTTACGCACGGTCGGCGTTGAACATGGTTTCTATCAGCGCCACATCTGTAGGTGAAAGGAACGTATTATGTATCCCGTCATCCGTATGTTCTGGCAAATGCACAAACACCGTAACGCGGGTCCTTTGGAGCCGCTCGGTGTAAATGTATCGCATCATTACTGCTTGCCCTGGGATATTGATCTTTGGATGGAACTCAACAACGGTCGAACGCTGACCTTGTTCGATCTTGGTCGTGTTCCAATGGCAATCCGGGTTGGTTTGGTCGGAATCATGCGGAGAAACAAGTGGTCGCTCGCCGTTGCCGGTGCATGCGTGCGGTATCGCAGGCGCATACGCATGTTTGAAAAGATTGAGATGCGATCACGCATGACATGTTGGGATGAAAAGTTCATCTATGTCGAGCAGTCCATGTGGAAGCAGGATGGTGAGTGCGCCTGTCACGCGGTGTTCAGAATTGCCATGACCAGCAAAACTGGCATCGTACCGCCGCCAAAGATCATCGACGAGATGGGCGTAAGCGCCCAAAATCCGGTACCACCGTTGTGGATTGCTAACTGGATTAAAGCCGAGAGCGAAAGACCCTGGCCTCCAATGCAAGAATAGCTTGCCTATGATCGGTGAAACACGTTCAATCTGAACCGGAGCAGAGGACCGTATGGCCGAAATTTCACAGCGAAAAAGAATTTGGGGCTGGTACTTTTTCGACTGGGCCAGCCAACCTTATCATACACTGGCCGTTACCTTTGTCTTTGGTCCGTACTTTGTAGCTGTTGCAGCGCAGCACTATATGAATGCAGGCCTTGATGAGCTGGCGGCGGATGCCAATGCGCAAGCTCTTTGGTCCACGGCTTTGGCGATTTCTGGATTAATTATAGCTTTTGGAGCTCCGATTATCGGTGCGATCGCGGACACATCCGGCCGACGCATCCCTTGGATTTTTGGGTTTTCAATACTCTACTTCATCGGCGCATTCGGGTTGTGGTGGACAATGCCGGATGGTTCAAACATGGTGTTTTCGCTTTGCCTCTTCAGCGTAGGCTTCATCGGCGCCGAGTACGCTTTGATATTCGTTAATTCCCAACTGCCATCTTTGGGCCCGCCCGAGTCTGCTGGAGAAACGTCCGGTAGTGGATTTGCCTTTGGTTATCTTGGCGGGCTTTTGTCTCTCATCTTGATGCTTGTGTTTTTTCAAACGCTCGACAACGGTCGCACGATCGCGGGTTTGGCTCCGCTCTTTGGTCTCGACCCGGCGCTGGAAGAAGACAAACGCATTGTCGGTCCGTTTATCGCGATTTGGTTCGCCATCTTCATGGTGCCATACTTTCGCTGGGTCAGAGAGCCGCGAGAAAACACCGGCACAGGCAGCGTAAGTGCTGCATTTGCGACGCTTATCAAAGCCTTAAAAAATCTACCTGCGCGCAAGAGCCTACTAAACTATCTCGTATCCTCGATGTTCTACCGCGACGCGCTCAATGGGCTTTACGCTTTCGGCGGAACATATGCTGCGCTAGTGCTTGATTGGTCAATCGTACAGATTGGTATTTTTGGCATAATCAGCGTGATCGCAGCAGGTGCGTTCAGCTGGCTGGGCGGCAAGCTTGACCTGCATTACGGGCCAAAACCTGTGATCATTTTCGCGATCTTCGGTTTGTTACTCGTTTGTATCACGGTGGTGAGCATGGATCGCATGCAAATTTTTGGCTTCGCGCTCGCGGATGGATCAAGCACGCCAGATGCGGTGTTCTTTGGATGCGGTGTTTTGATCGGCGGTTTCGGAGGAACGCTTCAGGCAGCGAGCCGGACTCTCATGGTGCGCCACACCGATCCTGTGGTGCCAACGGAAAGCTTTGCGTTATACGGTTTGTCCGGCCGGGCAACGGCTTTCATTGCGCCAGCGTTGATCGGGTTTGTGACGACTTGGACGGGAAACGCACGTTTGGGCGTTTCTCCGCTAATCATTCTTTTCGCGATCGGGCTTTTTCTGTTACTCTACGTGAAAGCAGAAGGGGACAAGGAAACATGGTCCGGTTCACGAGCAGCCGTTTTATAAAATGCGCCTTTGGACTGGTTTTGTTGGCAGGATGTAGCGCGTCATCGCCCGATAACAGCGTTACAATTCAGCCCGCCGTTGCGAGCAAAAGCGTCCCGGCAGAGTTTACCGGTGTTCAGGCAAAGAAACTTTTCGGTGCCAAATCTACTGGGTCTGATCAACCGTCGCGCGCATTCGGGGCACATTCTAATGGTTGCCTAGCCGGTGGTCAGCAACTCTCAGAGACAGGACCCACTTGGCAGGCAATGCGGCTCAGCCGAAATCGTCGTTGGGGGCATCCAGAGGTTATTGATTACGTCAAGAAGCTGTCTGCTTTTGCGGCCACGCAACCCGGTTGGGAAGGGCTCTATGTCGGCGATATAAGCCCCCCGCGCGGTGGGCCACATTCTGGGCACCGTAGTCATCAGATTGGGCTGGACGTCGATTTTTGGATGCGCCCCGCTGATCGCTTGAATCTGAGCAGAGCCCAGCGCGAAAGCCTATCTTCCATTTCTTTGCGTCGTTCGAATGGTGCGTTCACCAACGAAAACTATACGCAACAGCATCACGAGATATTAAAAGCGGCCGCAAAGGATCCTCGTACGACCCGTATCTTTGTCTTTCCTGGCGCCAAGGTCCGCATGTGCAAAGAGGCAAAGGGCGACAGATCTTGGTTGCGTAAAATCCGGCCCTGGTTTGGGCATCACTATCACTTCCATGTTCGCCTCAAGTGCCCTGATAATCAGGCGGGATGCGTGGAGCAAGATCCGCCGCCCGCGGGAGATGGTTGTGCCGAGGCTGAGCAATGGGTGCGCAACATCCTCAATCCACCGCCGCCTGATCCGAATGCACCTCCGCCCAAGCCGCGTAGAGAGCTGACGCTGCGCGATATGCCTGGACAGTGCGTGTCTGTGCTACAATCGCAATAACGCTGCATCTGGTGTATTTTTTTTTCGCAAACCCATCATTTTGTTTTTGACATGCGCAAAATCTGTGGCAGGCTGCAAGTGAGTTCAACAAATCGAAAGGAGGTGATCCAGTGTCTATAAAGAGATTGGAGAGAGGTGTCGGAACAGTCAGGGAGGGACGTGTCTAGGGCAGACCCTGGGCATTGTGACCCACTGATTGGCTCGGCCTAACCGGCCCGCCTCCGAATTCTTTGTCAGGGCCGCTCGACTCCGGGCGGCCCTTTCCGATTTGTACAAACTGATACATGGCGAAATCAGGAAAAATCCAAAATGTATCAAAATTTTTGCGCCCTGAACCGAGGACCGAACGGTGCCCTTAATCGTCAATGACCAGATTACCATCGAGGACTGGGAGCTCACCGAGCAGTTTGTGCGCGCATCTGGTCCTGGTGGGCAGAACGTCAACAAAGTGGCCACTGCGGTGGAACTGCGATTTGAGGCAGAACGCTCTCCCAATCTGCCCGACCCCGTCAAGCGACGGCTGCAGCGATTGGCAGGACGCAGGTGGACGCGCGAAGGCGCGTTGGTCATTCAGGCCAGCGAAGAGCGCAGCCAGGCCCGCAACCGAGACATCGCCCGCGCCCGTCTGGCCGACCTGATCCGCAAATCCGCCACCCGTCCCAAACGCCGTATCCCGACGAAGGTCTCTGCTAATCAGAAACGCAAACGGGTCGACGCGAAGAAACGGCGGGGGGAGGTTAAGGTTTTGCGAGGGCGCATTGAGGAATGAAGCAAGTGAAAGCTCAAACCGCGTTGAGTTTCCAAACCCGCCGCAAATAGTCATCAAACATCGGTACCGTAAATTCGATATCACCGTACTCGGGGCTGTAGATCATGCCTTTTGCGATGATCTGGGCGCGGCGGGGGCCGAGTTTGGTTGGGGCCTCCCCAAGCGCATCGGCCACGTCGGAAGACCGGTAAGGCCCTTTGCCCAAGCCCGCCATGGCGATCACGTATTCCCGCTCTTTCGGTGTCAGCCGGTTGAAGCGGACCTGAAAGAAACCCTCATCCAGACGCTGTGTCGCGGCCTCGGTGGCCGTTGCGACATCTGTGTTATCAATGGGAGAACTCTCCGCCGTATTCCATGCCTGATACCCCCATTCCTGCAGGAAATAGGGGTAGCCCTCCGTCAGCTTCACGATTTGTGCGACGGCCTTTTTGTCGATCTCTTCACCTTCCTCCATGATTGGACCTTCGATGGCCTGCATCGCGGCCTCATCGTTCAGCGGACCAATGGCGGGATAGGAAAAGAGCCGCTCTGCATAAGACTTGGCATCCCCCGACAGCCCGGCCAACTGCGGCAGCCCAGCGCCAAAGAAGATGACCGGCAATTGCTTTTGCCCCGTGCGGTGCAACGCCACGATAAGCGCCGCCAGCTCCGCGCCATCCAGATACTGCACCTCGTCAATCAGCAGGCACCAACCCTTTCCGGCCGATTTTGCGGCCTCTCCGATGGTGTTGAACATATCGCTCAGGTCAAACTCAAGATTTCCGCTATCTGCGAGGCCTGGCTCCGGATCAACGGATACGGACAGATCACCAACCTTGACTTTGAACGTGCTGGCGAACCCCTTAAGCGCGCGCATGGCCCGATGTGCCTTTGCCTTGGCATTTTCCAGGATGGAGAGCTTTCTCAACACCTGCTGCATCTTGGGATAGAGCAGATCGGCCAGCCGCCGATCCTCGGGCGCCTCGATAAAGGAGGTCAGATAGCCTGCCTCATCGGCTGTGTTTTCAATCTTGTTCAGAAGAACGGTTTTGCCCGTGCCACGCAGGCCAAGAAACATCTGTGACCGGTCGTGCCGCGCAATCAGTACGCGTTTTAGAGCCGTTTCCGCATCCGCGATGATGTGGTCTCTTCCAGCGAGCTGCGGTGGTTGAGAGCCTGCGCCGGGGGCGAAGGGATTTCTGACTGGGTCCATAAGGCTATACAGCTTTATATATAGTTATAGTCAATATAAGATATAACTATGTAGAAGTAAATACACCCGCCTTTGTCATGGGTTCAAATATGCGGCTTTCGGGATTAGAAATAGCAATGACCGAAACGCGTAAATACGGATATGTGGTCCTCGTCGCGGCCTCGTTGATGTCTGCAGTCTTGGGCTCCGTGCATGCGTTTTCGGTATTCCTTGGACCGCTAGAGGCGCAGTTCGGGGCGAGCCGGTCGGCGGTGAGTTTCACGTATTCCGCTGCGCTGGTCTGTCTGACCGCGGCGGTCTTACTGGGGCATAGGTTTTATGGGCGTGTGTCGGCAGCCGCTTTCATGATAATCTCCGCCGCTATGGCTGCGAGTGGAGCGGCTTTGGCTGGGATTGCACCCAGCCTAATGATTGTATGGTTGGGCTACAGCGTGCTCTTCGGGGTGGCAAACGGGCTTGGCTATGGCTTCGGTCTTCAGATTGCAGCGCAAGCCAACCCGGGACGGGAGGGTGTTGCGATGGGAGTCGTCACTGCGGCCTATGCGCTGGGAGCCGTCTTGTCTCCTGCGCTTTTTGCCCTGCTTTTGAAGAACGGGTTTGGCGCGGCGATGATCGGTTTGTCCTGCGTTTTGCTCGCTGCTGGCCTGTGTTCCGCACTTGCTATGCGATCTGTGAAAGCACGATTTAGTATGATGGAAGCTAGTCAACATCAGACCGGCGCGCCAACAAAGTCTATCGCGGTTCTGTGGCTGGCCTACTTTGGTGGCGTGATGGCAGGGTTGATGGTCATAGGGCACGCGGCCGGTATTTTGGCGGAGATCAGCACACCTGGTGGTGTCTGGCTCGCCCCGGCAATCGTTGCGATTTGTAATCTGCTAGGCAGCCTTTTAGGGGGGCGCTTATCCGACAGGTTTCTGCCGACACAGCTTTTGACGTGCCTGCCAGCCCTGACCGCGCTATCGCTGTTAGGTTTAATGGCAGGAAGCGAGTGGTTCCTGGTGATCCTCTGTCTGGGTTTTGCAGGCTTTGCCTATGGCGGAACAATCGCCGCATACCCGGCCTACATCGCCAAGAGATTTGGTATCGATCAAAGCGCGCAGGTGTATGGAAAGGTTTTCACCGCCTGGGGCACTGCCGGGCTGGCTGGGCCATGGTTTGCTGGGTTGCTTTACGATTGGAACGGGTCTTACCATTTTGCATTAGTCATAGCCGCCGCATTCGCTGTGGTGTCGGTTCTCTCCGTTCCTCGCGCCTTTAGAGTCCTTTGACGTGATGATCTTGGCCAAAAATCACCTGTCGAAGTCTGCAGAATTGTGCAAAAAGACGCGCCCTTAGCGACACTATTATTTACTACCTGCTTTTCCGCCAGAATTGTCCATTCCTGCAAATCTTCAAAGTGTTGAGACGCCTATTTTTCTGCAACCGCATCGATTTCCAAAAGCCAACCTTCCTCAAACATGCTGGCCAAAACAACTGCTGTTGCAAACGTATGTCCGCCCAGCATGGCTTTCCTGAAATCGCGGTTTTCCTCTCGGTACTTTCAATCGACCAGAAACGTCGTGGCCTGAATGAGGTTCTCTGCTTTCATGTCTGCGGCATGCAGTTGTTCCAAGATATTGGCCCATACGGCTTCCGCCTAATCCTTGAACGTATCTTGAAGCTTGCCGTCTATCGTGAAAGGAGCTTGCCCGCTGATGTAGAGGCGCCGCGTGTTGTCTTTGACTTCCAATACTTGGGCCATAGGCGCCCACGGGCTTTGCGGCATTTTCGGAATTGATGCGTCTGATTGTCATTGTGTTTTAGTCTTTAACGAAGAGCTGACGAGGGATAGTACCAAAGGCTTTTGCCGGGCCGTTCTCGCCAATTAGGATTGTTTCAGTTGTCTCCAAACCCCAGCTTTCCATCCACAAAGCAGGCATGAAATGAAAGACCATACCAGCTTGCAACACGGTCTCATCCTCTGGCCGGATTGATGCGGTACGTTCACCCCAATCTGGTGGGTAGCTCAGACCAACGGGGTAGCCACAACGACCCTCTCGCTCGATTTCGTATTTCGCCAACACACCATAGAAGGCGTTGGCGATGTCGCAGGTGCGATTGCCAGCACACGCTGCCTCCAACCCTGCCTCAATCCCTTCCAACTGCGCTTTCTCTGCCTCCAACATGTCGTTTGGCGGTGTCCCCAGAAAGACTGTTCGGCAAAGCGGCGCGTGATAACGACGGTAGCAGCCGGAGAGTTCAAAGAATGTCGCTTCACCTGACCGCATCGGCGCGCCATTCCATGTCAAATGCGCTGCGGTGGCGTCGATTCCTGAGGGTGTCAGAGGCACAATTGCAGGGTAATCACCCCAGGCATCATCGACACCCATGATGCCCGCATGCATAATATCGGCAACGAGATCATTCTTGCGCAATCCTGGCTCTGCTCGGTCAATCGCAGTTTGCACAACCTTATCCGAAATCGATGCTGCGCGGCGTATGAATTCCAGTTCTTCGTGGGATTTAATAAGTCTTTGCCAATTGACCAAGGAGCTTGCATCGACAAGTTCTGCGTCGGGAAGTTCCGCTTGTAAGACAGCGTGTGCTTTGGCGGAATAGTAGTAATTTTCCATCTCCACACCGATGCGAGCCTTGTCGAGGCCAAGTTCTCGTATCCTTTCAGCTAAATCCTGCATCGGATGGTAGACGGCGGATTGCACGAAGTGGTCGCCGTAGCCGAAGATATGCGCGTCTTCCATCCAACAAGTGCGCCGACCACCCAGCATATCCATGTAACGACCCCACCAGAACGGAGCACCATCTTGCGTGAGCAAAACACCCTGGTGCACGTAGAAAGACCAACCATCATAACCAGTTAGCCAGTTTTGATTCGATGGATCTGTCAGGAAAAGCAGGTCTATTTCCTGTGCCGCCATGGCGGCTCTGGTCGAGCAGACACGCCTTTCAAATTCCGCTTTTGAGAAAGGCAGGTCTTTGGTTTTGTGAGACATGTTTGCTCGCTTCTATTTTTGAAGAACGACACGGTGTGACGCAGGTGAATAACTTAACAGCGATGAGGCCAAGACAAGGCTTGACGCGCGTGGTTGCAATAACACTATTATGCGTAAACACGGAAAGTCACCTTGATTACGTGCGTAGTATGGTTTCGGGAAAGGCTATATACGTACAATCTGGCCAGTCACTAATTGGCGGTTCGTCCAGTTAGCAACCAGCCGTTTGACGGGCGATATCTGTAAACCGAGGGAAATATATCATGCGTGTAGTCTGCCTTTTGGGAAGTCCTAGGGCGCGCGGGAATAGCGAGCTTCTCGCAGAGCAATTCTGCAAGGAAGCAAAGTCACTTGGCTGTGACGTGAAAATGCATGCTTTGCGTGACCTGCGCTTTTCAGGCTATCAACCGCCGTCTGATGGAATCTATGCCAGTCCCGACGATGATGCCGATCAGGTACTGGCAGATGTTGAATCTTCTGACATCCTGATCTTCGCAACCCCCGTTTATTTCTGCGACATCACAGGACACTTGAAACAAGCATTCGATCGCTTTGCGTCGTTTCTCGAGCAGGATCCACAAACCGGAGAGATGAGTTCGAAACTCGGCAACGATAAGTCGTTGTTGTTCCTTCAAGTGCAAAGCGAACCAGCAGAGCGTCACGCGGGTTTGTTTGAACACTATCGGCCAGCGTTTCAAGAACTGGGATTCTCTAAGTTCTACCATCTGCGCGCCTGTGGCTTGCGGGACGAACGTGCCGTGCTGAAAAGAACTGACATTATTATGCAGGCTCAGCAACTTGCACGCGAACTTGTGCAGCCGGAGGCGGTAGACGCCTGATTGGGTACACTAAAGGTTATAGAGTCAGCACTGTGATAAGGCTTGTGGCTGCAAATGTTGCAATTTTGAACGACTCTTCTTGCATCGTTCCGAATTTGTCGCTTTAGTTTCCGCCGAACACGGGTCAACTGTGAATAAAAAAGCGTAGGGAGACATCTTTGGCCGAATCGCAATCTAGCGATGCATTCGTTGCGTTTGAACGTGTGCAAAAGAGTTACGATGGTGAAACCCTCGTTGTAAAAGACCTCAATCTGTCGATGCCGAAAGGCGAGTTTCTGACGATGCTTGGCCCATCCGGGTCAGGAAAAACCACCTGTTTGATGATGTTGGCAGGGTTTGAGACAGCGACTCACGGCAAGATTCTGCTCGACGGGGTCTCCATCAACAACATACCACCGCATAAGCGTGGCATTGGCATGGTTTTCCAAAACTATGCTCTCTTCCCGCATATGACCGTCGCGGAAAATCTTTCCTTTCCATTGGAAGTGCGCAAAATCGGTAAGTCGGATCGCGAGGCAAAGGTGCAGCGAGCTTTGGACATGGTCGAAATGGGTGCCTTTGGCGGCCGCCGACCGGCGCAGCTTTCAGGCGGTCAACAACAAAGGATCGCCTTGGCACGTGCGTTGGTTTTTGAACCTGAACTGGTTTTGATGGACGAGCCACTTGGCGCGCTCGACAAACAGTTGCGCGAAAAGATGCAATTTGAGATCACGGATCTTGCTCATAACCTCGGCATCACGGTTGTTTACGTGACCCATGACCAAACTGAGGCGCTGACGATGTCGGATCGGGTGGCTGTGTTTGACGACGGTAGGATTCAGCAAATCGATGCGCCTGACACGCTTTATGAAAGCCCACAGAACAGTTTCGTGGCTCAATTTATCGGTGAGAACAACACGCTCAACGGCACGGTGAAAGAAATCAAAGGCCAGCAAGCAGTTGTCGAGTTGCAGGACGGCGAGTTGATCGATTGCCAACCAGTCAATGTTTCCGCCGTCGGCGAAAAGACACTCGTATCGATCCGACCAGAGCGCGTCGAGTTTGACAAAAAGCGCCTGCAGGAAGGTGCGCACACGCTCAAAGCAGAAGTGCTTGAGTTCATCTATATGGGCGATATTTTCCGTACCCGGTTGCGTGTGGCAGGGAACAGTGAGTTTGTGATCAAGTCGCGCAACGCGCCTGACCAAACACGTCTAACACCAGGAGAGATGATCGAGATCGGCTGGTTGCCGGAAGATTGCCGCGCCTTGGACGCGGTTTAGAGAATGAGAGTTTCGCGCCTTTAAAGGTGTGATGACTATGAGGCTTCGCTGCTTTCACCCGTGGTACGAAGCCCAACGTGAAAAACGGGATGATTATTGGGAGACTGATATGAAAGTAACTAAAACACTACTGGCCACCTCCGCGATTGCGGCGATTGCTGGTGGCGCGATGGCAGAAGATATGACCATCGTGTCATGGGGTGGTGCTTATACGAAGTCGCAGCAACGCGCTTACCATGAGCCCTACACCGCCAAAACCGGTATTGGTATCATCAATGATGACAGTGCCGCGGAAGCAGTGGCGAAACTGCGCGCCATGAATGAGGCGGGTAACGTCACATGGGATGTGGTTGACGTGGTTGCAGCGGACGCGATCCGTCTTTGCGACGAAGGCCTGGCGATGGAAATCGACCCAGACACAATGCTGGCCGACGCACCTGACGGCACAAAAGCCTCTGAAGACTTCGGTGAGCTTCTTGTTAGCGACTGCTTCATTCCGCAGATCGTCTATTCGACCACATTCGGCTATCGCACCGACTTGGTTGGCGACACAGCACCTACAGACGTTTGCGCCGTCTTCGACACGGAAACATATCCTGGCAAACGTTCGCTCGAGAAGCGTCCAATCAACAACATGGAATGGGCTCTGATCTGTGATGGCGTTGCGAAGGAAGACGTCTATGACGTTCTGGGTACACCAGAAGGTCAGGATCAGGCGCTTGCCAAACTCGACACCATCAAGGACGACGTGATCTGGTGGTCTGCTGGCGCGGATACACCTCAGCTTCTCGCTGATGGTGAGGTTGTCATGGGCTCGACCTACAACGGTCGTCTGTTCAGCGTGATCGAAGAGCAAAAGCAGCCAGTTGCGATGCTTTGGGACGCGCAGGTGTTTGACCTTGACGGTTGGATCATCCCAACTGGTCTGAGTGAAGAGCGCACACAACGCGCGCTGGACTACGTTAAGTTCGCAACAGACACGCAGCGTCTGGCAGATCAGGCGAAGTACATTTCGTACGGTCCTGCACGTGCCTCTTCCGCACCGTTGGTCGGCAAGCACGCAGACCTCGGCATCGATATGGCGCCACACATGCCAACCGATCCGAACAACGCCAAAAACACGTTCCTCTACAACTACGAGTTTTGGGCTGACTTCCGCGACGACATCGACGCCAAATTCCAAGCGTGGCTCGCGCAATAAAATATAGCGTTAGGCGGGCTTTGGCCCGCCTAACCTTTTGGGGTTCGACTTTGGGGATTAGGGACGACTGATGGCAGATATGACAGCTCAATCAGGCCCTATGCTGGCGGCAGACGGCACGCCACTAAAACAGAGTCTTGCACGTTCCCTCCGTAATCAGAAGCTGCGCGCCCTCGGACTCATCGCCCCGCTGCTGATTTTCGTGATGATTTCCTTCGTTTTCCCGATCGGCAAGATGCTGTTCAAATCGGTTGAGAACGATATCGTCTCAGACATTCTGCCTGCGACAGTTGCCGCCCTAAAGGATTGGGATGCGTCCACCGGTCAGGCGCCTGACGAAGAAGTTTATACAGCCTTTGTCACCGATATGGTTGCCGCGATTGAGGCCAAGCAGCACACACGCCTTGGTACCCGGCTCAACTATGAAAAAACCGGCATGTCGTCGCTGTTCCGGAAGTCCGGACGCAAACTAAAGCGGTTGGACCCGGCAACAGATGGTCCATTCAAGGAACAGCTTATCGATATTGATAAGGAATGGGGCGCGGTTGAAACCTGGGCCACGATAAAAACCCACTCCGTCAAGGTCACCAACGGATACTTCCTGAATGCTGTTGACATGCAGCGCACGCCGGATGGTGCGCAAGCGCAGCCCGAAGACAAACAGATCCTAATTAAGCTGTTTGTGCGCACGCTGATTATGTCGCTGATTATCACCGGGTCTTGTATTCTGCTAGGTTATCCAATCGCCTGGATCATCGCTAACCTGCCGGTGAGGACCGGAAACCTTTTATTGATCCTTGTACTCTTGCCATTCTGGACCTCGCTTCTGGTTCGTACATCGGCCTGGAAGGTGATGTTGCAGCAGCAGGGTGTGATCAATGATGTTCTGGTCTGGCTTGGTATGGTGGCCGATGGCGAACGGTTGATCATGATAAACAACCAGTTCGGTACCATCGTTGCGATGACCCATATTCTGCTGCCTTTCATGATCCTGCCAATGTACTCTGTGATGCAAACCATCCCGCCGAGTTATCTGCGGGCCGCGAAGTCGCTTGGAGCCACCAATTGGACAGCCTTCTGGAGGGTCTATTTCCCCCAAACAGTCCCGGGCATTGGGGCGGGTTCAATCCTCGTTTTCATCCTCGCCATCGGGTACTACATCACGCCGGAGATCGTCGGTGGCACCAAAGGTGTCTTCATCTCCAACCGGATCGCCTATCACATCTCAAGCTCGCTCAACTGGGGTCTTGCCGCAGCACTCGGTACGATCCTTCTGGCGGCCGTTCTGATCCTCTATTGGGCCTATGACAAGATCGTGGGCATCGACAACGTGAAACTGGGGTAAGCGGACATGGCCACGTATAAGCTCACCCATGTTGAGAAAAAACCAATGTCTTTTGCGCTGCCCGTGCTGGCCGCAGCAGGCGCGCTTGCAGGCTTCTTTGTAGGCACAGCGCAAGGATCGAGCTTAGTCGGGTTATTGATCGGGGCAGCTGTGCTCGTAGCGCTTGGCTTCGTCTGTCTATCCATGCTGGGAGAGGATCAGGAAAAGGCGGCTCGCTGGGGCGTATTTGCTCTGATCGCGGCAACTGGCGTTTTCCTGGGTGGTGTCCCGGGCCTTGTCGTTGGGGCAATTTTCGGCTGGTTCTTCCAGTGGTTCATCTACTGGATTGGCGAAGGTCGTTATCGGGCCAAACTTGTGCCGTATCTCACCCCCGGACAGGTGCTTTGGCACTTCACTTTCCGCGTCATCTGCGGCGCAATCTTTGTATTTCTCATAACCCCAATCCTTGTGGTTTTACCACTGAGCTTTAACGCGCAGGATTTCTTTACTTTCACGCCGGAAATGCTGCGCTTTGAGGCGGAGGGGTATTCACTTAAACACTACCGCGATTTCTTCACCAACAATGAGTGGCAGCGTTCGTTTAAAAACTCGCTGATCATTGCGCCGATTGCGACGGTGATTTCGGTCACTCTGGGCACGCTTGCGGCCATTGGACTTAGCCAGAGCCATGTGCCGGGGAAACGAGCGATCATGGCGATCCTGATCTCTCCGATGATCGTGCCGCTGATCATCTCGGCCACTGGCATGTTCTTTTTCTACTCTGACATTGGCCGGTTTCTGGAAAACTCGGTGGGGATGGATAAGAACACAGTGGGCTACATCAAGGTGGTGTTGGCCCACGCGGTGCTGGGCATTCCGTTTGTGATTATCACGGTCACGGCAACGTTGGTGGGCTTCGACCGCTCTTTGACGCGGGCGGCTGCGAATATGGGTGCGGGGCCGGTGACGACTTTCTTCCGGGTGCAGATGCCGCTCATCCTGCCGGGCGTGATTTCTGGCGGGCTTTTTGCCTTTATCACCTCGTTTGATGAGGTGGTCGTCGTACTCTTTGTTGGCTCGGCCAGTCAGAAGACTTTGCCATGGCAAATGTTCACAGGCCTGCGCGAGCAGATCTCGCCGACCATATTGGCGGTCGCCACGATCCTTGTGGTGATGTCCATCGCGTTGCTCACCACGGTCGAGCTATTGCGTCGTCGGTCAGAGCGGCTACGGGG
>JBCDDS010000076.1:0-17283 GCA_039180185.1 Pseudomonadota bacterium
AGAGTATGGGTTGGTGCTCGTGCTTTTCATCATCATTCTTTATTCCAGCATCGTTATTCGATCTTTCTCGCGCCTGATGCGCGAACGTGACCCGTTCATACGATTGGCGGGCACAGGTCTGGTCGCGATGTTTGCGGTGCAGGCGATGATCAATATGGGCGTTGCTGTGCGACTCTTGCCTGCCAAAGGCATGACCTTGCCATTCGTAAGCTACGGGGGTTCCTCCCTTATAGCGACGGGCATCGCCATGGGGATGCTTTTGGCCTTCACCCGCAATAGACCGCAGGGCGAGATTAATGATCTATTGACCGGCCGAGTTGGATGAGTGCGCGCCAACCTCTTCTGCTTATTGCAGCGGGCGGCACAGGTGGGCATATGTTTCCGGCCCAATCGCTGGCTGAGGTGATGTTGCGGCGCGGCTGGCGGGTGAAGCTCTCAACCGACCCGCGCGGGGCGCGCTACATAGGTGGCTTTCCGCATTCGGTAGAAATTGAGAAAGTGGCCTCTGCCACGTTCGCGCGTGGCGGTTTCATCAACAAGGTTCTGGCACCGTTTCAGATTTTTGGCGGCGTTTTGTCCACAAGTGTTCGCATGCTGTTGGACCGTCCTTCTGTGATCGTTGGGTTTGGTGGTTATCCGACAATTCCAGCACTTTCAGCGGCTTGGTTGTGGCGCAAACCGCGCATGATCCATGAGCAAAATGGCGTACTGGGCCGGGTCAATCAGATTTTTGCCAAGCGCGTAGATAGGGTCGCTTGCGGCACGTGGCCCACAGATCTTCCTGACGACGTCGAGGGTGTGCATGTTGGAAATCCAGTGCGCCGCTCTGTTTTGGAGCGTGCCGAAGCGCCTTACATCCAGCCCGGCGATTATCCGATGTCCATTTTGGTGATCGGTGGCAGCCAGGGCGCGAGAATTCTCAGTGATGTGGTGCCGCCCGCGATCGCGGCGCTCCCAATGGCGATGTTAAAAGGCTTGCGTGTAAGTCATCAGGCTCGGGACGAAGACATTGAACGTGTCAGAAAATACTATGTGGATCACAATATCAGTCACGAAGTAGAACCCTTCTTTCGCGATGTGCCGCTACGCATGGCCGAGGCTCAGCTGGTGATCAGCCGGGCAGGGGCGTCATCCGTCGCCGACGTATCTGTAATAGGTCGCCCCTCAATTTTGGTGCCCTACGCCGCTGCCGCGGGCAACCATCAAATGGCCAATGCCAAGGGTCTAGTCGCGGCGGGAGCGGCTATCATGATCCCGGAATCAAAACTTGCAGTCGAAACGCTTACAGAGCAAATAGCCTCAGTGCTGACAAATCCGAAAGGAGCCGTCACAATGGCACATGCAGCACTCGCCGAGGCTAAGCCGGACGCGCCTGAGCGTTTGGCAGATATGGTAGAAAATCTGGCCAACGGAGAGAGCAGATGAGGGACCTTGCATTAGAAGGAGCCAAGCCAATGAATGCCGCAACCAAATTACCAGGCGACGTGGGCCCGATCCATTTCGTGGGTATTGGCGGTATTGGCATGTCGGGTATTGCCGAGGTTTTGATCAACCATGGCTACAAGGTTCAAGGGTCCGATCTGAAGCGAACCAAGATCACTGAGCGTCTCGAGGCGAGCGGCGCCACGATTTTTGAGGGCCAGTTTGCAGATAATCTTGAGGGCGCAGAGGTTGTCGTCATCTCGTCAGCCATCAAGGCAGGTAATGCTGAATTGGACGAGGCGCGGCGTCGCGGCTTGCCGGTGGTGAGGCGGGCGGAAATGCTGGCCGAACTGATGCGTTTGAAGTCTAATGTGGCTGTTGCGGGTACTCATGGGAAGACGACGACGACGACCATGGTCGCAGCACTCCTTGACCATGGCAAATTCGACCCGACAGTGATCAATGGCGGCATTATCCACGCTTATGACAGCAACGCGCGCGTCGGACAGGGCGAATGGATGGTGGTTGAAGCCGACGAAAGCGACGGCACGTTTAACCGTCTTCCAGCGACCGTAGCGATTGTGACCAATATTGACCCCGAGCACATGGAACACTGGGGTAGCGAGGAAAACCTGCATCAGGGCTTTCTCGACTTCGTATCTAACATTCCGTTCTATGGTCTCGCGATCTGCTGTACTGACGATCCGGACGTTCAGACGCTTGTCGGCAAGATCAGTGATCGGCGTGTGGTGACTTTTGGCTTCAATGCGCAGGCAGATGTTCGCGCGATGAACTTGCACTATAAAAATGGCATCGCGATTTTTGATGTGGCGCTGCAGGCCGAGGATACTGTGATCGAGGGCTGCAGCCTGCCGATGCCAGGCGATCACAATGTCTCAAACGCTCTCTCTGCTGTTGCTGTCGCGCGCGCACTGGGTATGGAACCCGACGAAATACGCGAAGCTCTCGCTAATTTTGGTGGCGTAAACCGGCGCTTCACGCGCGTGGGCGAAGTTAACGGCGTTACCATCATCGATGATTATGGTCACCATCCCGTCGAAATTGCTGCGGTTTTAAAGGCGGCCAGACAGGCGTCCGAGGGAAGAATTATCGCTGTTCACCAGCCGCACCGTTACTCGCGGCTTTCCTCATTGTTCGATGACTTCTGTGCCTGTTTCAACGACGCGGATGTCGTTGCAATCGCTGAAGTCTTCGCAGCAGGAGAGGATCCAATAGAGGGCGCAAGCCGAGACGATCTCGTCGAAGGTTTGATCCGACACGGTCACCGTCACGCCCGCGCTATTCTGGGTGAAGATGATCTTGAACGCGTCGTGCGGGAACAGGCGAAGCCAGGTGATATGGTAGTGTGTTTGGGCGCAGGTTCAATTAGTACTTGGGCGAATGGGCTCCCTGAAAGACTGAAAACGTAAAAACTGAACCGAAAAGTTCAATTTTTTCACAGCTACATCTTGCAAGACATTGCAACTCTGGGCAGAGCTTAGATATGGCACTTTTTGTGATCGCATGTTTATGGGTTTTATTGGCGACAATCGTCGCTTTTCTGCCGATGCGACTGCAATATGCGCCGGGTTTGATTTTGCTCTGCCTGGCTCCGATTTTGATCTGGCTGATTGCGCGTGATTTCGGACCGGTTCCGGCCGTATTGGGTGCGGTTGCTTTCGTATCGATGTTTCGAAACCCGTTACGGTATTTTGCACGTCGTACTATCGCCCGGAGTAAGGAGCCAACGGAATGAACCTCTCGCTTTTTCTGGCCTGTGCCTGGGCGCTTCTTGCCAATATTCTTGCTATGATCCCAAGTCGAGATAATCACTGGCGCCGGGCGTATTGGTTGATTGGATTTGGCGTGCCGATCCTAGGTTTTGTCACTTGGCAAAACGGTCCATTTGTTGGCTTATTGATTTTAGTGGCTGGTATGAGCATGCTACGCTGGCCAGTGATTTACCTTGGACGGTGGATCAGACGCGTCACGTTTCAGCGCAACGGTTAAGGTCGATCGCTGACTTAAAACAAATGAGAGCGGATTGAGCAGCTTACCAAACTTACGTGGCAAACTGACGCCGCAGCGCGCGTTGGGAAATCTGACATGGCTGCGGGTTGGTGGGCCAGCGGATTATTTGGTGCAGCCAGAAGACTTGGATGATCTAGCAGCTTTCCTGCGCGAGCTTGATCCCGCTATTGCAGTGTTTCCACTTGGCGTAGGGAGCAACCTTATAGTGCGCGATGGCGGAGTACGTGCGGTGGTTATCAAACTGGGTCGCACCTTTGCGGGCATAGATATTGCGAATGGGCGTGTCACGGTAGGCGCGGCAGCGCTTGACGCGCAAGTTGCTCGGAAGGCAGCCCAAGCCGGTCTGGACATGACATTCATGCGCACCATACCCGGTGCCATCGGTGGCGCAGTGCGTATGAATGCAGGGTGTTACGGAACCTATACTGCCGACCACTTCGTTGAAGCTCAGGCAGTGACGCGGCAGGGAGAAATCGTAACGCTCAACGCTTCTGATCTGAATTTCGCCTATCGTCATTCCGACCTTCCGGACGGCTGGGTGATCACGAGTGCCACTTTTGCTCCTCCAAAAGGTGATCCTGATGAGCTCGCACAGCGCATGAAGGATCAGCTCGCAAAGCGCGATGAAACCCAACCGACAAAAGATCTGACTGCCGGATCCACATTTCGCAATCCGGCAGGATACTCCTCGACGGGGCGTGCGGATGACACCCATGAGCTTAAGGCATGGAAGGTCATTGATGAGGCCGGTATGCGCGGCGCGCAGCGAGGCGGCGCTCAAATGAGCCCAAAACATCCCAACTTCCTGATCAATACTGGTGAGGCCACTGCCACCGACCTTGAAGGTTTGGGCGAAGAGGTGCGAAAAAGGGTTTTCCAAAACAGCGGAATAGAGTTACAATGGGAAGTAATGAGGGTCGGTGAACCGGCCCCATCCGCAGATTGAGGCGGACAAGATAAAAAAGGCCGATAAGGCCTAACAGTTTGAGGCAGTAAGGTGGGTCTTTCGAGCGGACATCCCCTGACTGTTGCGGTGATAATGGGCGGCCCTTCGGCAGAGCGCGAAGTGTCGTTATCGTCAGGACAGGAATGCGCCGCAGCACTCCGGGACGCAGGATACGAGGTGGTTGAGGTCGATGCCGGCCCAGACCTTTCCGTGCGCCTGTCCGATCTTTCACCTGACGTGGTTTTCAACGCATTGCATGGGCGCTGGGGCGAAGACGGGTGCGTTCAGGGTTTGCTGGAATGGTTGCAAATCCCATACACTCATTCCGGCGTCCTGTCGTCGGCGCTAGCGATGGACAAGCAAAAATCGAAAGAGGTGTATCGCTCCGTCGGCTTGCCGGTTGTTGAAAGCGTTTTGGTGAGTAAGCACGAAGCGGCCGAGGATCATGTGATCGCACCACCCTATGTCATAAAGCCAAATAATGAGGGGTCGTCAGTCGGGGTTTACCTCGTGCAGGAGGCCGCAAATGGCCCACCCTTTCTTGCGGAAGATATGCCTGACACGGTTATGGTGGAGGCTTACGTGCCAGGGCGTGAATTGACCACCTCGGTAATGGGTGACCGCGCACTTGGGGTCACAGATATCATCACCGATACGTGGTATGACTATCACGCAAAATATGCCGAAGGCGGCTCGCGGCACGTAGTGCCAGCGGACGTGCCCAACGAGATTTCTGACGCGTGCGAGGACTTCGCCGTGCGCGCGCACAACGCGCTCGGGTGTCGTGGGCTATCGCGCACCGACTTTCGTTGGGATGAAGCACAAGGCCTTGATGGGTTGTTCTTGCTCGAAACCAATACACAGCCTGGCATGACGCCAACATCGCTCAGTCCCGAACAGGCTCAAGCAAAGGGCATCAGTTTTCCTGAGCTATGCAGCTGGTTGGTGGAGGATGCTTCATGCAACCGGTAAAAGGCACAATCCGGCGGACGGATCCTGCGCCATCGCGTTGGTCCTACCGCTATCAGCGTTTGATGCTGACGCCTTTGTTTCGTTTGCTGTTACGTGTTGGTCTGCCATTCTCTTTAGCGTTCTTTGCTGGCTTTAGCTATTTGTCGGATGATCAGCGTCGCGAGAATCTGATCCTGTCTATTGTCGAAATGCGGCAAGAAATCGAGACGCGACCTGAATTCATGGTGAACCTTCTTGCGATCGAAGGAGCGGGCGCAGAAATAGAGGAAGATATCCGCGAGATTTTTCCCCATGCATTGCCAGCGACATCGTTCGACATAGACCTTGAAGCCGTGCGCGAAATGATAGTCGCTTTGCCAGCGGTGGCGGATGCCACGATCCGTTTGCGCCGCGGCGGTGTATTGCTGGCGCAGGTGGTAGAGCGGACACCCGCAGCACTATGGCGCTCCCGCAGAGGTTTGGTCATCGTGGATATGGAAGGCGTGGTGATCGGCGATCTTCACTGGCGAGGTCAGCGGCCAGATTTGCCGGTCGTTGCCGGGGATGGTGCGAATGCCGAGATAGGTGAGGCACTCGCGCTGCATCGCGCAGCTGCCCCACTATACAGTAGACTGCGTGGTTTGGTGCGTGTGGGTGAGCGTCGTTGGGATATCGTACTTGATCGAGGGCAGCGCATCATGCTGCCAGAGGATCGGCCAACGCAGGCGCTCGAGCGCGTCATCGTATTGAACGACTTACAAGAATTGCTGGAGCGCGACCTTGTCGCTGTCGATCTGCGACTCGCATCTCGACCAACAATTAGAATGAGCGAGTACGCCATTTCCGAATGGTGGCGGGCCGCCGGGGTAGAGTTAGGGGACGGTACAGAATGATTGAGCTTTACGATTCTCAGCGGGCTATGCGGAACATGAGACAAGCCGCTATCCAGCGGGGCGTTGTCGCAGTTTTGGATGTCGGTACGTCTAAGACGGCATGTTTGGTTTTACGCTTCGATGGTGCCGCGCAAATGCTGGAAACGGAAGGCATCGGAGCGATGGCTGGGCAAGCGGGTTTCAGAGTTATCGGCGCAGCTACCACGCGCTCTCGCGGTGTGCGTTACGGCGAAATTTCCGCGATGGCTGAGACCGAGCGTGCCATTCGCACGGCATTACAAGCGGCTCAGAAAATGGCAAATATTCGGGTTGATCACGTCATTGCTTGTTTTTCTGGTGCACAGCCTCGCAGTTATGGGCTTGCTGGTCGGATTGAGGTTGGCGGTTCGACCGTCACGGACGAAGATGTAAGCCGCGTTTTGTCGGCCTGCGATGTGCCGGAGTACGGCGACGGGCGTGAGGTGCTACACGCGCAACCGGTAAACTTTGCGCTTGATCATCGCTCTGGTCTCTCTGATCCGCGTGGCCAGATTGGCATGGACTTGGCCACTGATATGCACATGGTGACGGTTGATGCCACAGCGGTGCAGAACCTGGCCCATTGCGTGAAGCGCTGTGATCTGGAACTCGCGGGCCTTGCAAATTCTGCATATGTTTCTGGGATTTCGGCACTTGTTGAAGATGAACAGGAGCTGGGTGCAGCTTGCATCGATCTTGGTGGTGGCTCCTCCGGCGTTTCGATCTTCATGAAAAAACACATGATCTACACAGACACGGTGCGCATCGGTGGAGAGCACGTGACCAGCGATATTTCCATGGGATTACAAGTGCCAAAACCGACGGCCGAGCGGATGAAAACCTTCTATGGTGGTGTAGTCGCGACCGGCATGGATGATCGTGAGATGATCGAGATCGGTGGCGAGACCGGTGACTGGGAGCATGACAGGCGTTCGGTTAGCCGTTCGGAATTGATTGGCATCATGCGACCTCGCGTCGAGGAAATCTTAGAAGAGGTCCGTGCGCGTCTGGATGCTGCAGGGTTTGGTCACTTGCCGTCTCAACAGATTGTTTTGACCGGCGGCGGCAGTCAGATTCCCGGCCTCGACGGATTGGCATCGCGAATTCTTGGCCAACAGGTTCGTTTGGGTCGACCCCTGCGGGTTCATGGCCTTCCACAAGCGGCAACGGGTCCTGGATTCGCTTCAGCCGTAGGAATGTGCCTTTTTGCCGCGAATCCACAGGATGAATGGTGGGACTTCGAGATTCCCGCTGAAAGGTACCCAGCAAGGTCACTGAAAAGAGCAGTCAAATGGTTCAAAGACAACTGGTAACCGCAATATGTAGCCAATTCGGCGAAATCCCGCGTAGGCGGGAAAAAAATACGCCACATTTTGTGGCTAATTTGTGTTTTTTGGGTGACGAAATCGTTAACGCGAGGTAATACTGACCCCGATTCAGGCGGAAAGTGGCTTGCAAGCGGGGCAGGCACAGCAGGCAAAGCAAGGCGGACATTAAGATGACACTCAATTTGAGCATGCCAGGTCGGGACAACGATCTGAAACCTAGAATTACAGTATTCGGCGTCGGCGGCGCGGGCGGTAACGCCGTGAACAACATGATCGAAAAGCAGCTCGAAGGTGTTGATTTCGTCGTCGCGAACACGGATGCGCAGGCACTGTCACAAAGCAACGCCTCAAGCCGCATCCAACTCGGTGTGAAGGTCACTGAAGGTCTTGGTGCGGGCGCAAAGGCCACTGTCGGTGCAGCAGCAGCCGAAGAAAACATCGAACAAATAATCGATCACCTGGCTGGAGCGCATATGTGCTTTATCACTGCAGGGATGGGTGGCGGTACCGGAACCGGTGCCGCTCCGATTATTGCTCAGGCGGCGAGGGAGTTGGGTGTTCTTACGGTGGGCGTGGTCACTAAGCCTTTTCAATTCGAAGGCGGAAAGAGAATGCGCCAGGCTGAAGACGGTGTTGAGAGCCTTCAACGCATGGTCGACACGCTGATCATCATTCCGAACCAGAATCTGTTCCGTCTTGCCAACGAGAACACCACATTCACCGAAGCCTTTTCGATGGCTGATGATGTGCTTTACCAGGGTGTAAAGGGTGTCACTGACCTAATGGTGCGTCCCGGCCTGATCAATCTCGACTTTGCCGACGTCCGCGCCGTTATGGATGAGATGGGTAAGGCCATGATGGGCACGGGCGAGGCAAATGGAGAGGATCGCGCGATCCAGGCAGCTGAGAAAGCCATCGCCAACCCACTGCTTGATGAGATCAGTCTTCAGGGTGCAAAGGGTGTTCTTATCAACATCACCGGCGGTCATGATCTAACGCTGTTTGAACTTGATGAGGCTGCAAATCGGATCCGCGAAGAAGTAGATGCGGACGCCAACATCATCGTAGGCTCGACGCTTGATACTTCCGTAGAAGGCACAATGCGCGTCTCCGTCGTCGCCACGGGCATCGATGCGGCAGCTGATCAGCGAGATGTGCCTGTTCCGCGTCGATCTTTGGCAGAACCGCTTATTGCTCCAACTGGCGATGTATCGTCGAGTACGGAAGTTGGAGCAGAGCCTGTTGCAGCACCGCAACCGGAACCGCAGGTTGCTGAACCTGCAGCGGCACTAGATGAAGGCCCCGGTCTTTTCGACGCATATGATGCGCAACGCGCAGCGGCCGAAGATCAAATGGAAGATATCGTTGAGCAACGAGAAGACGTTGTGCCGCCAGCAGCCTATGTTCCTCCTACTGAGCCTCAACCAGTAGACACTGCAGAGAGTTTTGCGCCAGCGCGGTCGCCGGCTGCGGGGACACCGTCACCGGATGCGCTGGCACGCCTACATGCAGCAGTAAATCGAACACCTGCTTCTGATAGTTTCTCTGCGCCACTGGAAAGCACACAGAGCACCGAGCGAGAAGAAATGCCTGAGAAATCACGCTTTGGCATCAACACTCTCATTAATCGGATGACAGGTCAGAGCAGTGACAGTACTGAGCGTGATGTCCGTCCTGTACGGCAGCAACCCCAGGTTGCAGCGCCGATTTCGCGCGACGACGCCGCAGAGGCGGATGATGAGCAGATCGAAATACCAGCATTTTTGCGGCGACAAGCGAACTAACGCTGATCAAAACATCTGTGAAAAAGGTCGCTCTGGCGACCTTTTTTATTTTATAAAACAGTGCCTTAAAATTATATTTAAGCCGCTGAGCGATTTTCCGCCGTTTAATAAAGTTACATGTTTCAAGCAGTTGTAAAGAGTGAATTGAGCATTTTAGACGCGCGCCATAACAGTACAAATCACCAGCATGGGTGGCGCTTCCGCGACATCAGCGACAACAGCTTAGAGGGCGTCGTTGCAACAGACCGTTAAATCCCCTGTTCACTTCAGTGGAGTGGCTTTGCACTCGGGTGCGCCGGCACAGGTAAAAATACTGCCAGCGCCAGTGCACCGCGGTATTGTGTTCCGCCGTCTCGATGTTGACTTCAACGAATGTGAGATTGCGGCTCGTTGGGACAGGGTGCAGCAGTCTCCTCTTTGCACAAAACTGGTAAACGATCATGGCGTCTCCGTTTCAACCATCGAGCACATTATGGCGGCGCTATGCGGTTGTGGAGTTCACAACGCGATTATAGAGGTGAGCGGCGCTGAAGTTCCGATCCTTGACGGCAGCTCAGCTCAGTTTGTGCGCGGCATTCTCACGGCTGGATTGCGCAAGCAGGACGCGCCATTGAAAGCGCTTCGCATCCTGAGACCTATCAAGGTAACGCGTGGCGATGCGTCTGCGACGCTGTCACCAAATGATACGCTATCCATTGAATTTGCGATTGAATTCGAAGATGCGGCCATCGGTAGTCAAAAGAAAACCCTGAACATGGCAAATGGTAGCTTCATTAAGGAGCTGTCCACATCGCGCACCTTTTGTCGCCGAGCCGATGTAGAAGTGATGCGTGCCAACGGGCTCGCTTTGGGCGGTGATCTTAATGAGAATGCCGTGGTGTTTGATGGCGATGAGGTGCTTAGCCCGGGCGGTTTGCGCCAACCAGATGAGCCTGTGCGCCACAAGATGCTAGACGCGCTTGGTGATCTTGCATTGGCTGGCCTTCCGATCCTTGGCCACTACAAAGGCGTACGCGCTGGTCACGCGTTAACCAACGAACTGTTGAGGGCTCTATTTGACGAGCCAGATGCCTATGAGATCGTCATTTGCGACGCATCGACGGCGGCAAGACTTCCTGGCGCTGGTGTGCACTGGGGCGAGATTCCTGAAGTTGCATAGCTGCACAGGCTGCGACGGCCGTGTGTCGACCTTCTGAAAATCAAATAATCTACTGGCGACACAGTTTTAACTTTTGTAAAACTGTGCGGACTGTAGTCTATGCCTCAGACGCTGCCATGAGTTTGCGAATATGACGTTCTGTAAATTTCCAAAGCATGCCATAGCTGTTTTGATGTGCGCTGCTGTTCTTGCCGGATGTGGCGGCATCAACGCCCAGGTGCAGCGTGGTACAGTGAACTATGAGGAATTTACGGCTGAGCAAATCTTTGGTCGCGCAGAGTATGATTTGGCACGTGGCGACCCGGGGCTTGCGGCAACTGTTTTTGCAGAAGTAGAGCGGCTCTATCCGTTTTCCGAATGGGCTAAGCGTGCAGTAATCATGCAGGCTTTTGCATACCACCAGGATGAGGACTATGAAAACAGCCGCTCTGCGGCGCAACGCTTTTTGGATGTCTATCCGGCTGACGGCGATGCAGCCTATGCCCAATATCTATTGGCGCTCAGTTATTACGACCAGATTGACGAAGTTGGACGAGATCAGGGTTTGACCTTTCAAGCGCTGCAGGCGTTGCGTGAAGTGATTGAGGTGTATCCTGAAAGCGAGTTTACGACCTCCGCAGAGTTGAAATTCGAACTGGCTTTTGACCATCTTGCCTCAAAGGAAATGGAAATCGGTCGGTATTATTTACGTCGCGATCATTATGGGGCAGCGATCAATCGATTCCGCGTGGTTGTTGAAGATTTTCAAACCACGACGCATACCGCCGAGGCTCTACATCGTTTGGTCGAGGCTTATCTTTCACTTGGATTGACCGATGAAGCACGCACTGCGGGGGCGATTTTGGGTCATAACTTCCGAAGCACCGATTGGTACGAGGACAGCTACAAACTTCTGACCGGTCAGGGGCTGACCTTGGAGGCGGCCGGGGACGGCTGGTTGCGGCAGGTCTATCGCCAAACCGTGCTGGGTCGCTGGCTTTGATCTGGAGCAGCTGATGCTGCGATCACTCGATATTCGTGACATCCTGATTATTGACCGGCTGGAGCTGGCGTTTCAACCGGGCCTCAACGTGCTGACGGGTGAAACTGGCGCGGGCAAATCCATATTGCTTGATGCGCTTGGGTTTGTGCTGGGTTGGCGCGGGCGAGCTGATCTTGTGCGTCAGGGGGCAGAGCAGGGTGAGGTGATCGCCGAGTTTGACCTCGATGCCGATCATCCTGCGCGCGCAGTGTTGGAAGAAGCGGGGCTGCCTCAGGATGACACGCTACTGCTGCGTCGGATCAACACGTCCGAGGGGCGCAAAACCGCTTGGGTCAACGACCGCCGTTGCTCTGGTGAAATTCTGCGCGCTTTATCCGAAACGCTGGTTGAATTGCATGGTCAGCATGATGACCGTGGTCTGCTAAATGCCCGCGAACACAGGGGACTTCTCGATGAGTTTGCCGGGTTGCAAAGTGAATTGGTGATTTGTCGAAAAGCTTGGCGCGCATTGGAAAAAGCTCGTGGGGATCTGGTTGCGGCCGAAGAGGCTCTGTCTCGGTCCAAAGCGGAAGAAGAGTTTTTGCGGCACGCAGTTGCAGAGCTCGATGCTTTGTCACCGCAGCCCGGTGAAGACGCAGTGCTTGATACAAAACGACGTTTGATGCAGCAGGCAGAGCGTATCCGCGACGATATTGTTCAGGCTCGTGTGGCGGTCTCCGAAGGTGCTGAATCTGGTACGGCGGATGCGTTGCGCTGGCTGGAGGGTGTAAGTGATCAAGCCGAAGGACAACTTGATCCCGCGGTCGCGGCCTTGGGTCGAGCATTGGTTGAATTGGGCGAGGCGGAGGCGAACATAACGCAATGCCTTGAAGCGTTGAGTTTTGATACCCATGAGCTTGAAGCTGTAGAGGAACGCCTTTTTGCAATCCGTGCGCTTGCGCGAAAACACGATGTTGAAAGCGACGCGTTGCCTGACCTTACAGAACGTATGAACATTCAACTGCAAGCTTTGGATCGTGGGGATGCAGAGTTGGATGACCTGCGCAAAGCAGTGACATCTGCCACGGAAAAATATGACGATATCGCTAAATCGTTGTCCGCGCTTCGAAAAAATGCAGCAGGTAAGCTTGATAAAGCCATGGCTAAAGAGCTAGCGCCGCTAAAAATGGAGCGGGCTGTATTCACCACCGAAATGAAAGATTGTGACGCCGGTCCAGACGGCGTTGATGCTGTCAGTTTTGCTGTCGCCACCAATCCGGGCGCACCTGCTGGACCCTTGGGTAAAATTGCGTCCGGTGGAGAGCTGAGCCGGTTCCTTCTGGCGTTGAAGGTCTGCCTTGCGCAGGGACAACCAGAACTTTCGATGATTTTTGATGAGATTGATCGCGGCGTTGGCGGGGCCACCGCAGATGCGGTTGGCCGGCGCCTTATGGCATTGGCAGAGCAGGGCCAAGTGCTTGTCGTGACGCATTCACCTCAAGTTGCCGCGTTGGCGAGCCACCATTGGCGCGTGCAAAAGCATGTGCAAGCGGGGCAGACGCTATCAACCGTTTCGCCGTTGGCGGGGCAGACCCGACGTGATGAGATCGCACGTATGCTTTCTGGCGATCGGATCACGGAGGAAGCACGCGCCGCAGCGGCAGCGTTGATGGCTGGATAAACGCGGGCAAACCCAACCACACAAATGGTGTTAAAGATGTTGCCCGCCATTAATCGGGATCTCGGCGCCATTGACGTAAGACGACTTGGTGGAGCACAGGAAGGTGACAACCTCGGCCACTTCCTCCGGGCTGCCGAGGCGTTTCATCGGCACCTGTTGTTGCACAAGTTGATCCGTGCCGGGCGAGAGGATTGAGGTCGCAATCTCACCCGGTGAAATGGCATTTACGCGCACGCCGCTTTCAGCCAGTTCAAACGCCAGCTCTCGCGTGAGGGCCGACAAACCAGCCTTTGAAACGGCGTAGGCCGCGCCGGCAAAAGGGTGCACCTGCGCACCAGCAATAGATGTGACGTTTACCACGGCCCCACTCACTTTCTTCAGTGGTTCCAACAGGTTTTGGCACAAAATTAATGGCGCAATTAGATTGACCATCTGCACACTGGCGAAAGTCTCGTAAGAGGTCTCGGTCGCAGAGAGTCGGCCGCCATCCCCATCCTTGGGTGAAATCCCGGCATTGTTGACGAGAGCGCCCAATCCACGTTCTCCGATGCGGTCGCGCAGTGTGTCGCAGGCCTCTGCGATAGAAGACTGGTCACCGAGATCAACCTCGATATGTTTGATAATACCTTCTGCCCAAGGACAAACTGCCGAAAACGGTGTTCTCGCCAGGGTAAAGACCTCCCACCCGGTGCGATGGAACTCCTTTACGATTGCGTGGCCAATACCGCGGCTCGCCCCCGTGACAGCAACGATGGGTTTTTCGGTCTCTTCGGTCATAACTGTCAGGTCCTTCTGTGCCTTTTCTGGCTGAGCGATAAGGCCTGGCCCGATAAACTATCGATATACTAATGCAATTGGCGAGACTGAAAAGCAAAGAGCCGTGAATTGATCTCAATTGCGCTCACTATGGCTTAATTTCTTGGCGGAACAAGCTTTCCGGGGTTCATGATGTTATCCGGATCAAGGGCTTGTTTGATCGCCCCCATCATGGCCCAGCCGGACCCATGCTCACGCTCCATATACCCGAGTTTGCCGAGCCCAACCCCATGTTCACCGGTGGCCGTACCTCCGAGCGAGAGTGCCATCTCCACAAGCCGCTGCGAGGCGTCGAGAACGCGCGATTTTTCTTTCTCATCCGCTTCATCAAACAGAATGACCGCGTGAAAATTACCATCACCGACATGGCCAAGGATTGGTCCGTGCACCTCGGCGGCTTCAAGATCCGCCTGGCATCGCGAAATTGCTTCTGCAAGCCGCGAGATCGGAACGCAGATATCCGTGACTAGGGCCTTGGTTCCGGGACGCGAAGACGTGATCGCATGATAGGCGTTATGGCGCATGTACCAAAGCGCATTGCGATCTTCGGTTTTACTCGCCCAGTCAAACCCCTTACCCCCGAACTCTGCAGCAATCTCACCAAACACCTGCGCTTGTTCGGAGACACCTGCATCCGAACCGTGGAACTCAAGAAGAAGGTGCGGTGAAAGTTCCATTTCCGTCCCTGCATAGGCGTTGACGGCTTCGACGCTCAACGTGTCCATCAATTCGATACGCGCCATCGGCAGGCCCATTTGGATTGTCGCAATGACCGCCTCGACCGCTTCGTCGACACAATCGAACGCACAAATGGCGGCTGAAGTAGCTTCAGGAATGCCTTGCAGGCGCAGAGTAAGCTCTGTGATCAGGCCTAGCGTGCCCTCTGAGCCAACAAAGAGCCCGGTTAGATCGTATCCCGCAGAACTTTTTCTTGCTCTCGTGCCTGTGCGAATGATCTCACCTGTTGCCGTCACAACTTCCAGCCCAAGAACATTGTCGCGCATAGTGCCATAGCGCACCGCCGTGGTGCCACTGGCGCGAGTGGAGGCCATCCCGCCAAGCGAGGCGTTGGCTCCGGGATCGACAGGGAAGAAAAGACCTGTGGCCCGAAGCTCTTCGTTAAGTGCCTCTCTGGTCAATCCTGGCTGCACACGCGCATCCATATCGCCCTGCGCCACTTCCAGGATTTTGTTCATATGCAAGAAGTCAACAGAGATACCGCCATGCACCGCTTGCGCCTGACCTTCGAGCGACGTGCCAGCGCCCCAACCGACAATCGGGCATCGGTGACGGGCACAAATTTTGACGATTTCGGCCACTTCTGCTGTGTTCTCCGGATAGGCCACTGCATCTGGCGGCGTGACAGGGAAGTGCGTTTCACTTGCACCATGTGTCGCAAGATCAGACTTGGACAGGCTAAGCCTCTGGCCTAAAAGAGAAGATAATTCCTCTGTCGCATTCTGGATAGACATGTCTACGTCCCGCTTTCCCACCTGCCATAAACTAGGGCAACAAGTGCAGTCTGGGAAGATGTGCAGCATTTCCGGATTGCCGCACCGATGACCTATAAAGAATCATCGCAAACGGCGCGCGCGCGTACTGTGCTCCGCAGCGGTTTAAAAACCTTGAGGCAACAAGGTCCCGGGCAGTTTCAGTTTTGGTTCATTGCCCTCGCTATTGGCGTCACAGCTGGCCTGTTTGCCACCGTGTTTCGTATGAGTGTCAATGCTTTACAAGAGCTAGTATACGGCACGGAAGATGTGCGCATGTTGCACAGCTTCGTGGACTCATTGCCTTGGTACTGGGTGCTAGTGATTCCCATCCTAGGCGGCTTCGTGGTTGGGCTTTTGCTGCAATTTTTCACTCCAGACGGACGTGCGCGCTCGGTTGCAGAAGTAATCGAAGGTGCGGCTTTGCGCGAAGGGCGCGTTGAAACCAAAGCTGGACTGGTCTCGGCTTTGGCTTCCATGATCACGCTTGGCTCCGGCGGATCATCTGGTCGAGAAGGGCCAGTTGTACATTTTGCCGCCGTTATCTCAACATGGGTCAGCGATCGGATCAATGCCAGCGGGGTTACCGCGCGGGATCTAATGGGGTGCGCAGCGGCAGCCGCAGTGTCGGCTTCCTTCAATGCCCCAATCGCCGGGGCGCTTTTCGCGCTTGAAGTGGTGTTACGTCATTTTGCCTTGCATGCATTTGCGCCGATTGTGATTGCCTCGGTGGCAGGTACGGTTGTCAGTCGGCTCGCTTTTGGCGATGTCGTCGAGTTTGAACTGCCAGACGAAAACATGTTGGAGTTCTACGCCGAATTACCAGCGTTTTTGGTTTTGGGTCTGGTGTGCGGGCTGATTGCCGTTGTCCTTATGCGTTCAATTTTCTTTGCTGATGAATGGGCCGACAGGAGGGTTTCTCAGCTTGGTTTTCCCGGCTGGCTACGCCCGACCCTGGCTGGTGGTCTGCTTGGAGCGATCGCGATCTGGTATCCTCATATCATCGGGGTCGGATATGAGACGACTTTCGCAGCGTTACAAGGTGATCTCATTTTGCATGATGCGATTGTGTTTACCGTGGTCAAGGTTTTTGCCGTAGCTGTCACGCTTGGCGGGCGAATGGGAGGCGGGGTGTTTTCTCCATCCTTGATGGTTGGAGCGTTGGCTGGCCTCGCATATGGCCTCGTAGCGACCGGTGTAGCGCCTTCCATCTCAAGCGAGCCTACAATTTATGCGCTGGCAGGCATGGGCGCTGTGTCCGCCGCGGTCTTAGGGGCACCAATATCAACAACACTTATCGTATTTGAACTTACTGGCGACTGGCAGATTGGTATCGCCGTCATGCTGGCGGTGTCCACTGCTACGGCTGTTGGTTCGAAGCTGGTGGAGCGGTCGTTTTTTCTGACACAGCTTGAGAATAGAGGGGTCCACTTGGCTGCTGGGCCACATGCCTACCTTCTGTCGCTACATTCAGTAGAGCGCGTCATGCGTGGAAAAGCAGATGAGGATGCAGCCGACGAAGAAGTCTGTTGGGCCTTTATCGAGGAAGGCGTCTATATTGACGCCTCTGCAACCTTGGAACGGGCGATGCCCATGTTTGACACCAATGATCGCCCCTTCATCCCCGTGGTAGCCAAACGGTCCAGGGATGGAACGTTGGAGTTACGCGGCGCTTTGTTTCAGGTCGATGCCTTGCAGGTTTACAACAAGGCTCTGGCTGCGGTGTCGGAGGAAGAGCACGGGTAGAGCGCCTCTAGCCGCGCCTGCGTTCACGAGCACCCTTCGGAATTTCCATTATGCGGC
>JBCDDS010000077.1:0-16897 GCA_039180185.1 Pseudomonadota bacterium
GCTGATGCAGGAATCGCCCGAAGACTTTGATTCGTCTTCCACTGGTTCAAACAGCAAGATCGAACTTTCCGGTGAAGACGCAGCAGAAACGGAAGCCGAAAGACCGGCACGCCGTGGTTTGGCACGCTTGCTGGGTGTTGGACGCCGCCAAACAGCTGATGTTGAAAGAATTTTTGACAAAGCCGACAGTCAAATGGGCGACAAAGATAGCAGCTTGCGCCGCACTGCGATCCAGCATTTGCGCGCCGCCGTCGCGGCCACTCGGGCCGACAAGAAGGCGGGTGTCGAGGTGGATACCTCTGCTGATGAGGCGCCTTACCGCTCCGATCTGGAGAAAGTTGTGCGTCCGCGTCGCCCGAAGGCTGCTGCTGACGCCGCTTCTCGTCCGTCGCGTCCAGAGCAACGTGCTGCACCGCTTAAATTGGTCGCTGAGCAACGCGTGGATACCGAGCGTGACCCAATCAAGCCACGGCGCATTTCGGCCGCGAGACTTTCTGACGAAAGCGAAGTTGAAACAGGCGAGAGCGGCTTCACCGAATTTGTCGAAAAGCGCGGCGCGAGCGAGATATCTGAACTCTTGGAAGCAGCTGCATCCTATATGTCAGATGTCGAGGGTCGTCCTGAGTTTTCGCGCCCAATGCTGATGAGCAAACTGAAGGAAGTGAAGAGCGATACATTCTCTCGCGAAGATGGATTGCGTTCCTTCGGCCAGCTGCTTCGCGAAGGTAAGTTGCGCAAGTTGAAGGGCGGTCGTTTCTCGATTACGGAAGAAACTGAATTCCGCGAGGAAAAGCGCAGCGCTGGTTAAGTAAATCCGAACAAAAATTGAAAGCTCTCGAGGAACTTCTCGGGAGCTTTTCTCTTTCATATCAATGATTAGGAGACGTTTCGCGCCGACAGTTGAATCGCGTGAAGAAATGAGTCAGCCGAGGAACTCGCGGAGAGCAACAAGAACGCATTGGCGCCCGTTCTGATGATCAAAACACCCAGGTGCTCCATAACTGTTCGCGCAGCGTCATCGATAGCGAAGGCTGCATCATGAAGATCGATGGGACAAATTCGCTCAAGTGCTGCACGACTTTGCGACCCTTCAACCACCAAACCAACCCATACGTCCGTCTGATCGGTCGTGTAGGCTTTTCCCTTCAAGCGTTGCTCGATAAATGGTTCTGCGTCTGGCGTTTCATGTGTAAACATGACAAATGCCTGATCGGGACTCAGACGAACAAGCCGAGATCCATCTTTGCAAACGACGGATCGTCCAGGATCTGGCAGAGCTTCACCAAAAGCCGCATTTATTGCCTTCTCGGCGTCAGCTTCGCCTCCAAGCGGCAACGCTATCGAAACGATCGCCAGATTTTCGGGAGCATGCACTTTGATACCGCCAAACTCAAATTCGACACCCGCGAGCGGCGGTTCGGATATGAGCGAAAATTCAGCCACGTAATCTCTCCCCTTCTGGATCTAGGAAATGCGCAGACACAATTTCAACGTCCATCTCTTTTCCATGAACGGGGCTTACTGCTCGAACCACTTCTCCCATGCGTTCGTGACCTCGCTTGATGAACCCAAGACCTATTGAATGCCCAAGGTTTGGAGAGTGCGCGACAGAGGTCATCCACCCCTGATCGTGATCCATATCGGTCGGGTCGCCCTTCGTGATGAAATGCGATCCGGCGATCAGTTTCTCGGATCGATTCACGGGGCGAAAACCCATCAGGCGTTCAGCATCTTCGCGGATCATTTCCGGTCGTTGTGACAGGACATTTCCGATGCATTCTTTCTTCTGGCTGACCATTTTACCAAGCCCCACATTATGTGCTGTGGTTTGACCGGTGAGTTCGTTACCGGTGAAATGCCCTTTTTCAATCCGCATTACACCGAGTGCTTCCGTGCCGTAGGGAATTGCGCCAAACTCGGCCCCAGCCTCATTCAGTACGGCCATCATCGAATTGCCGTATCGTGCCGGAACGGCGATTTCGTAGGCTAGTTCACCGGAGAAAGATATCCGGAACAGTCGGGCCGGGGTGCCGCCGCAAACCGTGATCCTACCGCACCCCATGAACGGGAAGGCCTCGTTGGAAATATCGTGTTTCTCGTCGACTACCTTGCGAAGAAGTGCACGAGAGTTTGGGCCAGCGACCGCAAACTGCGCCCATCCGTCGGTGGTTGAGATCAAATGCACATCCAAATTGGGCCAAAGGCATTGGCGGGCAAATTCCAAACGACGAAAAACCAAAACCGCATTCGCCGTCGTGGTCGTCATCACATAGTGGTTTTCATCGAGTCGTGCCGTGGTGCCGTCGTCGTAGCAAATCCCATCTTCTCGCAACATCAGACCATAGCGGACTTTCCCAACTGGAAGCGTCGCGAAGGTGTTGGAGTAGACTCTGTTGAGAAACTCCCCCGCGTCGCGACCTTGAATGTCGATTTTTCCCAGAGTGGTCACGTCGCAGATGCCGACGGACTCCCGTGTCATCTTTGCTTCGCGATCAACGCTGTCCCGCCAACCTTTTTCACCCGGTTTCGTATACCACTCTGCACGTAACCAATTGCCAACATTGACAAAACTCGCGCCATTCTCCGATGCCCAGCGATGAGAAGGAGTAAGGCGGTAGGGGCGGAAGTCCTTACCGCGCGAACGTCCCGCCAAAGCGCCAATAGGTACCGGGGTGTAAGGTGGACGGAAGATCGTCGTGCCTACTTCTGGAATTGTCTTGCCGCTTTCTTCGGCTAGAATGGCAAGCCCTGCAATATTGGAAGTCTTGCCCTGATCGGTTGCCATGCCGAGCGTGGTGTAACGCTTCAAAAGCTCTACGGAGCGGAACCCTTCGGTGTTGGCGAGCTTAATGTCCTTGACTGTGACGTCATTCTGCAGGTCGACCCAGGCACGTTTCTTGTCATTTTTGACATGCCAGAAGGCAGCGCACTCACGTGGCTCGTCTTCAGCCTGGGGTACTTCCTCGATTTTACTTGAGATACCAAGCGCCTCGAGCTGTGCGAGCGTTTTTTCTTGCGCCTCGGCCATGGCGGCGGCCAGCGTCATGGAACCGTTAGCGGAACCCGCAACGGCCATTCCAACCGGTAACTCGCCTCCTGGCACAAAGGCGCAAAGATCATCGCGCCATTGCGGTCGGCCTCGTTGATGGCAGGTCAGATGCACGTTGGGGTTCCAACCGCCGGATACGGCCAGGCAATTCGTCGGATAAATCGCGCCATCGGAGAGCTTGATTGCGCCGAGCGCTTTGCGACCGATTGTACCAACAACGTGCGTATTCATATGAACACGGACGCCATCAAGTTGCGTTACCGTTGCAATATCCCGGCTGTCGATGATTGCATTGACGTCGATCCCTTTTGCAACCAGATCGCTAGCAGTGCGCCAACCATCATCATTATTGGTAAAAATAGATATCTTCTGGCCGGGTGTGACGCCAAAACGATTGACATAGCTGCGTACTGCGCCAGACAACATCACGCCCGGACGGTCGTTGTCCGGGAATGCAATTGGCCGCTCTGTAGATCCAGCAGCCAGGATCGCACGTCTTGAATATATTCGCCAAAGTACCTGACGTGGCCGACCCTCAGCGCTGGCAAGGTGATCCGTCTTTCGTTCTAGAGCGCCGTAGATGCCGTGATCATAGGCACCGTAGATTGTCGTGCGAGACATCAGTCTCACATTGTCCATTGAATTGAGCTCTGAGACAGCCTGCTCAGCCCAAGATCCACAAGCCATGCCGCCGAGCGCGTAGGTCTCGGAGTTTAGCCTTCCACCAAAGCGGAAATCCTCATCCGCAAGGATGACACGTGCCCCGGCGCGGGCTGCTGTCAGCGCAGAGATTAGCCCCGCTGGACCCGAGCCAATGACCAACAGATCGCAATGCAGAAAGCCCTTGTCATAAGAATCCGGATCTTCCTTCATCGACAGCCGACCAAGGCCAGCTGCGGCGCGGATCACGGGTTCGTATAATTTTTCCCAGAAGGCTTTGGGCCACATGAACGTCTTGTAATAGAATCCGGCTGACAGAAATGGTGACAGCAGATCGTTCACGGCCAAAAGGTCATGCTCAAGTGAGCCGCGGTGATTCTGGCTTTTGGCCTTAAGCCCGTCAAACAACTCTACCATCGTTGCGCGCGTGTTGGGCTCTTGATGGGCGCCTTCGCGCAGTTCGACAAGTGCGTTTGGTTCTTCTGATCCGGCCGTAAAGATACCACGCGGACGATGGTACTTAAATGACCGCCCAACCAATGTTTGTCCGTTGGCGAGCAAGGCAGAGGCCAATGTATCGCCCTTGTGGCCAACCATCGGTTTGCCATTGAAATGGAACGTGCACTGATACCGGCGATCCACATAGCCGCCTTCGATACGATTAACCTGGGTCATTTGTCGCGCCCTCGCGCTCGGGCAACATCGCGGGCAAGTTCGACCTTGGAAATCTCATGAGTAAGTGTGTCGCGTGTCACGACCAACCAGGACCGATCGCCCTGTTCGTGATACCAAAGCTCTTGGTGTGCGCCTGCCGGGTTATCGCGTAGATAGCCGTAGTCATGGAACTGCTGCATCGCGTCCTTGGCCTGCCAGTCAGGGCGGTCGATCAGGCTAACGTCACCAAGATAGATGAATTCTGCCGCATCTCGTGTACCGAGTAGTGGATGGTCGATCAGCATTGGCAAAGCTCCGCGATTTTGCCGCACCAAATTTGGCGCAGGTCTTCTTCCTTTGCACCCGCGTCATAGGCGGGACTAGTGATAGGTTGACAGGTTTGCGCCTCGATAGTGACGATGGCGTTGAAGCGGTTTGCGAGATCAGGCCAGAGTGGGGCAAACTGAGGAAGCAACTTCTCAAATTTTTCGGTGCCGCGATCAATTGTCGTGGCCATACCGCGAAGCCGTGCTGCCTTGCGCGCCAAAATGTCGAAGAAGTTCACCTCCACCAGAGGCCGAGTGGCAATGTTTGCCAGCGTGTTTGGAGACCGCATTTCAGCAAACCCAAACGTCTTTTCATCCAGCACAACGAACGTGCCTTTGGGCGATAGGTTCACGTTGCCATCCGCGTCGGCAGTGGCAATAAATCCGAGGCGCCAGGTTTCGATCATCTGTTTTGCAAAATCTGTAATCATCGCGTGCCTCAATGCAGGTTGGGCTGATTACCCACGCCTTTTTCATCGATCATGTTGCCGGTTATGAATCGGTCGAGACGCATCTGCGTTGCAACTGGATGTGGTTCGTCTTTGGCCAACAAATGGGCGTAGCAGTATCCGGAGGCAGGCGTCGCTTTGAATCCGCCATAGCACCACCCGCCATTGAAATAGAGGCCGTCGATATGGGTCTTGTCGATGAAAGGAGAGCCGTCCATAGACATATCCATCACGCCGCCCCAGCTGCGCAGCAGGCGCGCACGTCCGATCATCGGCATGATCGCCATGCCACCTTCGCAGACATCCTCGACCACCGGCAGATTGCCGCGCTGGGCGTAAGTGTTATAGCCGTCAATATCGCCGCCAAACACGAGCCCGCCTTTGTCGGATTGGCTAACATAAAAATGCCCTGCACCAAAAGTGATGACGCCCGGAAGGACAGGCTTCAAACCCTCGGAGACGAAAGCCTGCAGCACATGGCTTTCAATTGGCAGGCGCATACCTGCCAGGGAGGCTACTCTGCTCGAGGAACCCGCGACACACATGGCAATCTTCTTCGCCCGGATTGGACCGCGCGATGTTTCCACGCCGATGCAACGTCCGTCTTCCATTTGAAACCCGGTGACTTCGCAATGCTGCAGAATGTCGACGCCACGGCTATCAGCTCCTCGCGCGTAGCCCCAAGCGACAGCATCATGACGCGCAGTACCACCGCGACGCTGAAAAAGTCCGCCCTTGATCGGAAAGCGCGCATTGTCAAAATCGAGAAATGGCAATTCTTTACGCAGTTGAGCGGCATCAACAAGCTCCGCGTCGGCACCAGCGAGAAACATTGAATTACCTCGACGTACGAATGCGTCCCGCTGTCCGTCAGTGTGGATCAGATTCAGGATCGAGCGTTGCGAGACCATTGAGTTGTAATTCGTATCCTGCTCCAGATTTTCCCAAAGTTTCATCGAGAGCTCGTAAAATGGCTCATTTCCCGGCAGCAAGTAGTTCGAACGGATGATCGTCGTATTACGTCCGATATTGCCGGACCCGAGCCAGCCTTTTTCAAGCACGGCGACGTTTGTCTCGCCGAATTCTTTGGACAGGTAATAAGCCGTAGAGAGTCCATGTCCACCGCCGCCAATGATGACGATGTCGTATTCTTCTTTCGGTTCGGGTTCGCGCCACGCGCGTGTCCAGCCCTTGTTGCCGGTCAAACCCTCCATGAACACACGAAAACCGCTATAGCGCATGTGTCGAATCCTTTTGTGCACGCGGACACATTCAAGGCAAAGCTGATGATAGACTTTTCTTAAAAAGTCATATACATGCTTAAAATGGACATTGGAGTCGATCATCCCCACAAAACGTGCCGCGTCGGGCTATTGCCAATACAAGACTTTGCGATGATGTCTTACGCCGCCTTGGTTGAACCGATGCGCGCGGCCAATATTCTGGCAGGCCGCGAACTATATGAGATGATCAATATAGGCTCATCAATCTCTGCGATCGCGAGCTCGGGCGCAGCGTCCGTCACGCCGCAAACAACGATTAAGAGTGTGCCCAAGCTTGACTTCTTGTTCGTCATCGCCGGCGGTGATCCAGCGAGCTATAAGAACAAGAACGTGTTCAACTGGCTGGCGCGGATGGCGCGGCAAGGAGTGACGCTTGGTGGTGTATCCGGTGGACCGTTGATTTTGGCTAAAGCAGGCCTGATGGATGGGCGGCGCATGACCGTTCATTGGGAACATGCTGAGGCGCTTTCTGAGATATCGCCACAGCTTCTGCTCGAGCATTCGCTTTATGTCATTGACCGGGATCGGGTCACTTGTGCCGGGGGCACTGCAGCGATGGACCTGATGCACTTTCTGATCACAGAGCATCACGGCGGTCCGTTTGCTCAGCTGGTGAGTGACTGGTTCATGCACACAGAAACACGTCCTTCAGCAGGACCGCAACGCGCCGGTCTTGTCGAACGTATCGGTACCACGTCCCCCGCTATACTAGATGCGGTTCAAGCGATGGAAGCCAATGTTGCGAGTCCATTGAACCTGGCTCGGCTAGCAGAAATCGCACGGGTATCCCCGCGCCAGCTCAACCGGCTGTTTGGGGAAAAACTGGGCCGGACGGTGATGCAATACTATCGCGAACTGCGCCTCGAGAAGGCCAGCAACCTGATGCGAAATTCACCACTTAGCCTCACAGAGATTGCGCTTGCTGCCGGCTTTGCCGGCTCTTCGCATTTCTCAAAGTCTTTTTCGGAGTATTACGGGCAGTCTCCTTCTAGCATACGGAGACTGTCGTAGGGACTTGCTATCACTGGCACCAAGGTTAGTTTGCTCGCAACAAACAGGAGGGCTCAGCCATGCATATTCTGGTGCTTCAGCACGAGCGCGTTGAACACCCTGGCATCTTTCGGGATTTCCTGAAGGAGGATGGGCATACTTGGGATCCGGTCGAGCTTGATGAGGGCGAGCCGCTCCCGTCGCTTGATGGTTATGACGCTTTGTGGGTTTTAGGCGGACCAATGGATGTCTGGCAAGAGGATGAGCACCCCTGGCTCAAAGACGAGAAGGTGTTTATCCGAGAAGCGGTGCAGGAGCGCGGCATGCCTTATCTTGGGCTTTGTCTCGGACATCAGCTCTTGGCAGAAGCGCTGGGTGGTGAGGTTGGGCCATCGACCACGCCTGAGATTGGTGTGTTGCCGGTTCAGCTAACCGAGGCGGGCGCATCGGGCGTTCTTTTCGACGGGGTTTCCGAGACCTTCAATTGCCTGCAATGGCACTCCGCCGAGGTGACCAAATTACCAGAGGGCGGCATTGTACTTGCGACATCTCCGGACTGTGCGGTTCAGGCGATGAAATGGGGCACACGGGCCTATTCTACGCAGTTCCATGTGGAGATTGAGGCCGACACTGTCGAGAACTGGTCGGCGATCCCGGAGTATGCGACGGCGCTTGAAAAGGCGATGGGCGAGGGCGGCGTGGAGCGATTTGAGGCTGCGGCGACGTCGAACATGAGCGACTTCAACAACATGGCCGAGAGGCTTTACATCAATTGGCTGCAGGCCACGGCGCGCACCTGATCACGTGTCTTCAAAAGCAAAGCGTGCTTTGATTGGCGCGAGTTGTGCTGACCCGGAAATGTAATCGGCGGCGCGCGCGGCGATCATCTGCACTGGGGCGTTTAGATTGGCGCTGGTTACGCGCGGCATGATAGAAGCATCAACAACGCGCAGCCCCTCAATACCGTGAACGCGGAATCGGTCATCAACCACAGCCATCGCATCATGTCCCATCTTGCAGGTACCGCAAGGATGAAAGTCTGTCGTCAGGTTCGCGCGAATCCAATTGGCAATTTCTTTATTGCTGCGCACGTCCTTTCCAGGATCGATTTCATCACCGCGCAGGCCGTCAAATGCGCTTTGAGAAAAGAGATCGCGGGCGAGGTGCACACCTTCGACCAGTTGGTCGAGATCTTGGCGTTGTTTGAGATAGTTAAATTCCAGCTTAGGCGAAACAGCAGGATCAGCGGATTTCAGTTGCAATTGTCCAATACTTAGTGGGCGTAGAAGGTCAATGTGACAGGCGAAGCCTTGCATCAACGCAATCTTGTTGTTCCGGTACTCAAAGGCCACAGGACCAAAATGATACTGCAGATTGGGATAGCGCACGTCGGAATTCCCACGGACGAGACCGCCCGCTTCCCAGATGTTTGACGCAGCAATTCCACCACGCGTGAAAACCCAGAGTGCGCCCGCCCGCAGTTTGTTAAGGGGTCGATCAACGCGATGGATCGGAAAAGACTTTAGGCTTCGGTACTGCAATATGACGCTGGCATGATCCTGAAGGTTTTGGCCAACGCCGGGCAAATTGCACTTTGCGTCTATGCCGTGCTCCGCCAAGTGATCGGCTGGTCCGATTCCTGAACACATAAGTAGTTGAGGAGAGTTGATTGATCCGCCAGACAGGATGACTTCTTGAGCCGCGATGGCCTCCAATTGTTCTCCGCGTCTGTTGATCTTTACGCCCGTCGCCCGGTTGCCGCTCAGGGTGATCCGCTCAACCGTCGCGTTGGTCATCAGCGTAACGTTGCCCCGCCTTAGGGCTGGCCTTAGATGAGCGACTGCAGCACTGCATCGTCTGCCGTAACGCTTTGTCGCGTCAAAACGCGCAACTCCTTCAGGATTGTACCCGTTGAGGTCATCTGAACGACCCTGTCCGGCCTGCGTGCCTGCTTCGACAAAGGCGTCGTAAAGCGGGTTGTCGAAATCACCTCGTTTGGTGCCCAATGGCCCGCAATCGCCGCGATACTCGTTGGCGCCTTCGGCATAGCTTTCACCGGCGCGGAAGTACGGCAGGCAGTTTTCATAGCGCCATTCACTCAGACCAAAATCATCCGCCCAAGCGTCAAAATCCAGCGGATGCCCCCGCATATAGACCATGGAATTGATCGAAGATGAGCCTCCCACAACCTTGCCGCGCGGCATAAAAATCTCTCGATCAAGGCAGTCTGGCTCAGGCGTAGTGTTATAGTTCCAATTAAGCTTTGGATCGCGCCAGCTGCGATAAACGCCTGCCGGAATATGGATCATCAAATCCCGATCCATAGGGCCCGCTTCAAGGATGAGAACGGATTTGCTGGTGTCCGCACCAAGCTTATTGGCCAATGTGCACCCAGCTGAGCCGGCGCCGATGATCACATAGTCAAACTCTTGATGCTGACTCGTCATCCATCCTTGCCCCAACCTTCAGACTGCATTTCTCGTAGGCGACTCGCGGTTCGCTCAAATTCAAACGCGCCTTCGCCTTCGATGTAAAGATACTCCGGCTTCGCAGAAGCTGAGCAGATCAATCTCACGCGTTCCTCGTAAAGCGCATCTATAAGCGTGACGAAGCGTTTTGCTTCGTTGAAGTTTTGACGGCTAAGTTGCGGAATATTGTCGAGCAACAAAACCCGCGCGGCTTGGGCAATGGCAAGATAGTCAGCGGGTCCGAGCATTTTACCGCAAATGTCATAGAAGTTGGCTCGCGCGACGCCGTTGTGGAACTTTGGCAAGAGCACTTCTCTTTTGTTCACAATCAGGGTCAGGGTTTCAGATTTGCCGCCTGTCAGGTCATTCCAAATCGCATCCATTTTTTCTCTGGCATGCGCATTATCAGGAAAGAAGTAGGTTTGCGCGCCTTCCAATCGACCTTGTCTGTAATCTGTCGCGCTTTCCAGCTCATGCACGATCATCCGTTCTTTGAGCAAGTCAATGAAGGGCAGGAAAAGCTGCCGGTTCAGACCATCTTTATAGAGATCATCCGGCACACGGTTGGATGTGGTGACGACAACCACGCCAGCCGAAAACATGGCCTCAAACAATCGACCCACGATCATCGCGTCTGTGATGTCAGTGATTTGCATTTCGTCCAAAGCCAGACAACGGACTTTATCCGTCACAGATTTGGCAACGGGGGCCAACGCATCCTCGACGCCCTCAGCCCGTGCCGCGTGCAGCCCGGCGTGTATTTCCTGCATGAATGCATGAAAATGTACGCGTCGGGATGGCACCGAAAGGCTTTCGACAAACAGATCCATGATCATGGATTTACCGCGTCCAACGCCACCCCATAGATAGAGCCCCTTTGGCGCTTCTGCCGGTTTGCTGAACCACCCCTTTTTAACGGGTTTTGAAAGCTCCAAGCGAATCCGTTCGAGCTCTCGCATAGCAGTTTCTTGCGCCGGATCGCGGGTTAGCTTTTCGTCTTTGACAAGCGTTTCATATGTGTCGAGCAACGAATTCATAAAATCCTGATAGCGAAGCTCTGGTTTCTAGAAAAGCAGCAATGATCACGGTGCGTTATTGTGTTGCTAACGAATGCGAATTTGACGCAGCCGTTGCAGACCCTAAGGTGTCCCAACCCATGGAGTCGTGATGCAGAAATCCGCGCCATTATTCACACCCGTCCTGATCGCAGGTTGCGTGATCATGCTCATATCGTTTTCGATACGGGCCGCGTTTGGCGTGTTTCAAATCCCGATTGCCGAGGAGTTCGGCTGGCTCCGGGTCGAATTCAGTCTCGCGATCGCGATCCAGAACCTCGCTTGGGGCATTGGTCAGCCAATCTTTGGCGCGATTGCGGAAAAAATAGGTGACAGGAAAGCGATCATTCTAGGGGCGTTGTGCTATGCGGCCGGGCTTGTGCTTTCGTCTTTCGCCATCACACCGACTGCACATCAGTTCTATGAGATACTCGTAGGTTTCGGGATCGCGGGCACAGGATTCGGTGTGATCCTTGCCGTGGTTGGACGCGCAAGCAGCGATGAAAACCGCTCCATGAGCTTGGCCATCGCGACTGCGGCTGGTTCTGCAGGACAAGTCTTTGGTGCCCCTATCGCCGAATACCTTCTGACGATCATGAGCTGGCAGATGGTGTTCCTGGTTTTCGCCGTAGCGATCATGGCGTCCCTGGTATTCCTGCCAATGATGCGCGCGCCTCAGGTGGCCAGTCGCCAAGAGCTTGAGGAAAGCTTAGGCCAAATCTTAGGCCGTGCTTTTCGTGATCCGAGTTACACTTTAATCTTTCTGGGCTTTTTCAGTTGTGGCTATCAATTGGCATTTGTTACAGCACACTTTCCAGCATTTATCACGGAGTACTGCGGACCAATCGCATCGGGCGGGTTGCTGCATTCGATTGGAATTACGACCACCTCAGCATTGGGCGCGGTTTCAATCTCTATTATTGGCTTCGCTAACATCATAGGGACTCTGACGGCTGGGTGGTTGGGCAAGCGCTATTCAAAGAAGTATTTGCTGGCCGCTATCTACACCGGGCGAACAATAATTGCGGCCTTGTTCATCATGTTCCCGATCACGCCAACCACGGTGCTTCTATTCTCTGTCGCAATGGGGGCACTCTGGCTAGCCACCGTACCCCTAACCAGTGGACTGATCGCGCATATTTATGGGCTCCGCTATATGGGTACGCTCTATGGCATCGTGTTTTTCAGCCACCAGTTAGGCAGTTTCCTCGGTGTTTGGCTGGGTGGGCGGATGTACGACGCCTATGGCGACTACACGCTGGTCTGGTGGGTTGGCGTTGGCGTCGGAGCGTTTTCGGCCATCGTACACCTGCCAGTAAAGGAAAATCGTGGGCCTGCGCATTTCGCGGCCTAGTCTGCCAGGAAGCGGTCGATCGCTGCGGTAACCTCTTCAACATCGGTATAGGCGACCGTGTGCTGGGCATCTTTGATCACGACGTTCTCTGCGTTCCTGTTCCAGCGCACCAATAGGTCCTTGCCCGTTAATGGGATCACATCGTCTTTCTCGGCCCATATAGCCAGCGTCGGAACTCTGCTTCCTTCAATGACTTTCTGAGCAGGTTCAAGGTTTTCAGTCATGATGCCCCGCAGCGATGACCAGACGGCCCTATGAAATCCTCGCACATGCGTTTCTTCGATCTGTCTGTCGAAGATATCGGGAATCGCACTGAGCAGCTGACGTTCGGCGTTAATCGAGCGCCGTAAGCTGCGCCCGTAGAACACTAGCATGTACCAATATCCAAATATGCCGGTACGCGATGCAAACCGGGCCATCGGCCCAAGATCATCGCCGTAACCTGCCGGGGCAATGATGCACAATCGTTCGAGCTTTTCCGGATGCCGTCCGCCAAACGCTGTGGCGATGGCCCCGCCCATGGAATACCCAAAAAGATGAAATTTCTGATCAATGCCCTGATCTGCAAGCAGCGCGTTGAGTTGAGTAGTGAAGAACGCGCTGTCCTGCTTGCCTTTTGCCCGATCTGAAAACCCCCGTCCGTAAAGATCGTAGGTAAGGACGCGAAATCCATGTTGCGCGAGGTGTTCCGCGATTGGGTCCCAAACATAGGAGGGCGTTGTCAGCCCGTGCACACAAACCGCGACCGGCCCGTCTTTTGGGCCAAGCCACTGAAAATGTGTTTCGCCTTGCGGTAGGGCGGCGAACCGGCCCGGTGCATCATATCTTGCCGTTTCATCCATACGCCTTCGCATAGCTTCTGCAAGAAACGGGGGCACAATTGTGCAAAGCGCTATCAACGACAGAACCCAGATCGTCATTTTGACGCGCGCCATGCCTCAATAATGTAGCGGCTGGTCATCAGATCGAGATGTGCGCCACCGCCGTTTTTAAACAGCGTGATCTCATCGTCGTTCTCGCGTTTGAACTTTTGAGGCTGGTAGTAATCCGCGCGCAAACCTTCGCGTGATATAATCCCACTTTCCAAGGGGATTTTGATCTCCCCGATATGTCCGACGGTTGTGTCGAAGCTGTCGACAAACACCTTCGCACGAAGGAGAGCTTCGTCATCAACCTCCCGCATATCTGGTCGATAGGCTCCGATCAGATCGATATGCTGGCCAGCCCGCAACCAATCGCCCTTTATCAATGGTTCAGTTGACATGGTCGCAGAAGTTACGATGTCCGCCGCCGAGACAGCTTCCTCTAAATTAGTAACAACCTTAAGTCCTGAGTGCTCCGATGCCATTAACTCAGCATTCGCAACCGTACGGTTCCACACTGAGAACTCGGCATCGGGAAAAGTAGCGCTATATGCGTGGAAGAGAGATCGACCTACTGTTCCCGCACCAACAATCAAGACTTTGCGACTGTCCGGCCTTGCGAGTTTTCTTGCAGCAAAAACGCTATCCCCCGCGGTCTTCCATTTTGTAACCAAGTGAAAATCGATCACCGCCTCTAGCGCGCCATCATCATCTGAGAAAACGCTTACAGAACCATTTATCATTGGCTTTCCGCTGGCAGGATTGTCGGGGAAGACCGTCGCCGATTTCACCGCGAGCCCCATGCCGTTTATCCACGCCGCCCTGCTCAGAAGCGTATCAGGATCACGGTAAAGAAATGTGTCCCCAATCTCAGCTTTTGGGAGTTTGTGTCCTGCTTCAAATGCATCACACAGCTTTATCCAGTCGAGATATTTCTCGCCTTCTTCGAATGTGATGATTTCAAAACTCATCTTTGTGAGCCTTTAAATACGCTAACGTATGTTACGAATAAAGTGCTTCAGCATGAAATGCGATGTGATCCTTCATGAAGGTAGACACAAAGAAATAGCTGTGGTCGTACCCAGGCTGAAGCCGCAACATGGATTGTTGACGCCGTTCGGCACATGCAGCAGCAAGGCTTTCCGGTTTCAACAGATCAATAAACTGATCTGAAGTTCCGGTGTCCACCAGTAATGGTCCGTCAAAGCCCTTGTCACGCATGAGAACGGATGCGTCGTGTTTTGCCCAAGCGTTTGCGTCGTCTCCAAGATACGCGCCAAGTTGCTTCTGACCCCATTCACTCTCAGATGGGTTCGAAATCGGAGCGAAAGCTGAGACAGAAGCGAAGCGTTCGGGAAAAGTCATCGCAAGAGTAAGCGCACCGTGCCCACCCATTGAATGTCCAGTGATCGCTTGCCGGTCCGCGTCAACTTGAAAGTTCTTGGATAGTAGATCGGCCAGCTCCTGTGAAACGTAGTCCCACATTTGAAAATGTTTATTCCATGGTGCCTGCGTTGCGTTGACGTAGAATCCGGCACCTTTGCCCAGATCATAGGCATCGTCGTCCGGCACATCGTCGCCGCGCGGTGAAGTGTCGGGAAACACAACAGCAAGTCCATACTCGGCCGCCCATTGCTGTGCCCCGGCTTTGACCATAGCATTCTCATGGGTGCAGGTCAGTCCAGATAGGTACCAAAGCAACGGCACTGGGCCATCCCTCGCTTCTTCAGGAAGAAACAAGCCAAATGTCATGTCGCACGAACATGCACTAGAGGGGTGGGTGTACACCCCTTGAACGCCTCCGAAACAGACGTTTTCCGATTGAGTTTCCATGAGCGTTTTCTTTCATTGAGGTAAACCGTGGTCGGTCACCAGCAAAACGTCTTTTGCCGATCAGTCAATCCTCAAAACCCGGAGTGGAAGCCATTTGCCCATCCAATCACGGCCGAAACGGTCACGACGGCAACGACGGTAGAGATCAGGATTGAAGCAGAAACGCGTTGCGGCGCAACGCCGTAATGCTGCGCCAAAATAAAGACATTTCCAGCCACGGGCAGGGAAGCAGCCGCAATCATTACCGCCGCCGAATATTTGTCGACCGGGAAAAGAAAAAGAGCGGACACGGCGACAAAGGCGGGATGAAGGATCAGCTTGTTGAAACTCAACCAGCCAGCGATCGTGGCTTTCTCTGCAGACTTTGTTGCCAATGATGCTCCAATTGCAAAAAGCGCGCCAGGAGTGGCAGCGCCACCAAGAATTGACAAGAAACTGTTGATGAATTCGGATATAGCGAAACCCGTCGCAGACCAGGCAAACCCTAAAACGATGGAAACGATCATCGGGTTCTTTAATAGCCCAAGTGCTACCGAACCAAAGGTAGCGAGGCGCAATCGACCATCGCGATTTGCAGTGACGATGATCACAATTAGGGAACCAAAAACAATAAGGTCCACTGCCAGTACCAGCATAACTGGACCAATCGCCTCGACACCCATGAGCAGAGTGAGCATTGGCACACCCAGAAATCCTACATTCCCGATCACTCCACACTGCGCCTCAAACGCGGCTTGCTCGGCGTTTAGACCACGAAAAATTGCGGTCAGTGTAACCAGTGCGTAAACAAATGCGGTTCCCCACAAATATGCCGCAACGAATGTCCAATCGAGGATTTCGCTTAGAGACAGGTTCGCGGCAAATCGGAAAAGCATGGCTGAAAGCGCGAAGTAAAACACAAACTTGGTCAGATAAGCAGTCGCAACTTCGCTAAAGAAGCCTGTACGCCCTGCGCCATAACCCAGACCTATGATCATGAAGAACGGCAAAGTCTGCAGGAAGATCGCGAGCATGGTTTGGTGGTACCATGATGGTTTCGCGCGTCAACGTACATCAACGGCATGAAACAATGTTGCTGGCTGGGTCGATGGACTTGCGGAAGATTGCGCTTGGCAATTAAAGTGAAGGCTATCTCCAGGAGTGACGGATGACCACTGTCGTCGCAGACATAAAAAAAGGACGTAAGTTCGATCAGGTGCTTGAAGGCGCCCGCTACATTTTTATGCGCGATGGTTTTGAGGGCGCGAGTGTAGATGACATTGCCCGCGCCGCAGGGGTCTCAAAGGCGACTCTCTATAGTTACTTTCCTGATAAAAGGCTTCTGTTTTCCGAAGTTGCGAGGATCGAGTGCAACCGTCAAGCGGAGGCCGCGTTGAAGGAGCTCTACGCTTTGGACACGATTGAAGCGGTTCTGCATGATGCGGCAAACGTCATGGTACGTTTTTTCCTATCGGATTTTGGACAACAAATGTACCGCATTTGCGTGGCTGAATCACACAGGTTTCCAGAACTCGGCGGCCGTTTCTATAGCTCGGGACCAGAGTTGGCAAAAGTTCGATTATCTGGTGTGTTCGGACGCTTTGTCGACGAAGGACGGCTAGATATTCCTGACATGGACCTCGCTACAAGTCAGTTTTGCGAGCTCTGCAAAAGTGACCTTTTCGTTCGCGCGATTTGCAACGTCGAGTACGACGCCACTGACACGCAGATCGAGCGCGTTGTTCAAGGCGTGGTGGACATGTTTATGGCGAGGTATGGGCGCGGATAAACATCCTGATTAGCCGCCGACATCCACAATTGCTTGCGCAAGGATAGGTACGGACTGCGCATTCAATCCAGCAATGTTGATACGGCTGTCACCGACCATATAAATCGCATGATCTTTGCGAAGCGCTTCGACCTTCTCCGGTGCA
>JBCDDS010000078.1:0-16676 GCA_039180185.1 Pseudomonadota bacterium
CCGTAAACAGCAGTCTGTGACCGAGCCAGCCGTTATAAACCATGCCAGAGAAGCGGTGTTGCGCCACCTTGGGCATGCCTGTTGTGCCACCGGTGTGGAAGTACGCGCCCACACGATCTTCAGAGGATTCCTCAAAAGAAAGCGTCGTGCTTTGGCGCGAAATCTCAGCGTTGAAACTCTTCACTGCAGCATTGTGTGAAACAGGGTTTTTGGGCCGCACCAAGGGTACAATCCAGGATTTTGGTGGTGTGAGATACGAATTTAGATCAACTTCCAACACCGTTTTCACGTTCGGTGCCATCGCAACGGCCTCTGCCGCTTTTTGAGGAACATCCGTTTTCGGGAATGCGCGCAGCGTCACAACCACCTTGGCGTTGGTTTCTTTGAGGATCGCACCGATCTGCTCGCCCTCGAGCAACGGGTTTATTGGGTTCGCGATACCTGCCACCATGGCACCCAATGTTGCGATGGCGGTTTCGAGAGAATTTGGCATGATCAGTGCGACTACGTCTTTTTCACCGACGCCCATCGAACGGAACAAGTTTGCCGTCTGCGTCACCTGCGCGTGGAACTCTTTCCAGCTCAGCGTCACAGCCTTATCTGTGGGGCCGGACATGAGCTGATAACTAATGGCAGGGCGATCCGGAAACGCGTCCGTTGTCTTGCTGAGCATCTGATAAACCGTGGCTGGAATATCTCTTTCAGCAAACGGCATTTCGTTTTCGATGTCGATCACGTCTTGACGCGTTGCAAATGTCATAATGTTCCTCCCGCTGGCGCCTTGAAACTGCGCTCTAATCTCCCGTCGCGTCAACATGATAGGCTTTGCATTTTCGCGCAAGTTTAACGCTACGTTTGAGGTAGTGTAGTTTACTCGCTTTGAGCAACCAACAGCGTTTTGGTGATCTGCTTTATTCTTGCAAGATAGGCATCCTGCGACCAATGCGAGGCGATGGTTAACGTTTCCCAGGTTGAAATTGATAATAAAGACCACAAAACGTCCGTTGCCTGCTTTTCCGTGTACGTATTAGAAAGTTGTCCATCCCGAGAAAGCGCGAACACAGCCGCTTCACACCCCTCGCGCATGTCCCGCATTCTTGTGTCCCACGCCGCGGCGGCCTCAACGTCCGTTGCTTGCATCAACATCAGCGTCTTCGCCACGCCATAAATTTTTGGAATGTAGCTTCCCCATGCTTCAACAAAGGCATCCAGGCGTTGTTGTCCTGAGGATGCGGCACGACTTGTGGCAAGCATGTTATCTACGTTGAAGACTTCATCCTGATACTTGGTCGTTGCGATGAAGAGCTCAGTCCGATTTGGAAAGTGAAGATAAAGCGCCTGTCGGCTAACATTCGCCTTTTTGGCAATATCAGACATCCGAGCCGCAACGCCTGGGTTTGAATCAAGCATTTCCCAAGTGGCTCGCAAAATTCTTTCTCGAGTGTTCAGATTTTCACTTGACACAGTGTAAAGCTATCCTTAGTTGACACTGTGTCAATTTACATACTGTCAAGTGAAACAGCAAGATAAGGAATCGAAAAAAATGCCACGCAAGATTTTCGTCTGGGAAGCGCATCCAAAATCTGGATCGCTTTGTTCTGCAATCGCTGATGCCTATGAAAAGGGCGCAGCTTCTCACGGCGCAGAGGTGCGCCGTATGAACTTGTCGGAGATGCAGTTTTCTGAGGCTTTTCAGGGGTACGGCGCGTCCAATGAACTGGAACCTGATCTTCTGACGTGGCAAGAAAATCTGGCCTGGTGTGACCACTTTTTCCTTGTGCATCCGTATTGGTGGGCTGCAATGCCGGCACGCGCCAAAGCCCTGCTCGACCGCGCTTTGACGCCCGGATTTGCGTTCAAGTATCACCGCAAAGGTGTGAAGTGGGATAAGTTACTGACCGGTCGCACCGCGGATGCGATTATCACCTCCGACACACCGCCTTGGCTCGATACACTGCTTTATCGCAAGCCAGGACGGCGCGTTCTACGCAATCAGGTGCTGGATTTTTGTGGCATCAAAGCACGCCGCATTCTGCAATTCGGATCCGTAAAACTGGCTGATCCCGCGAAAATCTCAAGCTGGATAACGCGTTCCGAAGCGCTCGGTCGTGCCGCAGCCTGATGTGAAACGAGGAGAAAACAAAATGTCTGTCACTGTTGTCATGTATGCCGCCGCTGCCTACACTTTTGCGCTGCTCGCCGGTGTCTTTCTCGCCTTTTCTGATTTCATAATGCGTTCGTTGCGCGCGGCCTCACCCGCGGCTGGTATCGAGGCCATGCAAGAGGTCAATCGGAAGGTCTATCGTTCGGTCTTTCTGACCGGATTTCTTGTCATGGCTCCTGTCTCCGCGATCCTAGTCTGGTACGCGTTGGTGCATGTTGATGGTGCGTCCTCGATATGGTTTGCGACCGGTGGTGTGATCTATATTGGAGGCACGTTTCTGGTCACGGTGCTGGGCAACGTGCCTATGAACAAACGTCTCGACGAGATGGACTTGAGAGAGCGCGCGACCGCAGACTATTGGAATGAATATTCAGTCGGCTGGACACGTCTCAATCATCTGAGAACGGTTGCCGCAGGGGTCTCGTCGATTTCTTTATTCGTTGGGTGTCTGGCGCTTAATTAAGTCCAAATTTGACCCACTAACTTTCAACTAACGCGCCGACCTTATACTCAGAACGGCGCGTTTTTTGCCTACGACACGTCTTTGTAACTGATCTCTCGCTGGTCCTCGCCCACACGGTCGCGACGTACTAGAAGTCTATTCAACGCATTGATGTAAGCTCGAGCAGAGGCGACGACTGTGTCGGTGTCCGCGGACTGACCGGTCGCGATATTACCTGCCTCTTCCAAACGCACGGAGACCGTGGCCTGGGCATCGGTGCCTTCTGTTACGGCATGCACTTGGTAAAGCTGCAGGCGAGCGGTGTTGGGATGCAGCTGTCGCACAGCACGGAAGGTGGCATCGACAGGTCCATCACCATTTTCATTGGCGGTTTTCTCTTCGCCGTCCACAGACATGACCAACTCTGCACGAGCCTGTCCTGCAGTGCCGCAGGCCACGCTGAGCGACTTCAGCACAAGCCGATCGTTCTCAGCATCCTCGCCAACTGTCACCAGCGCAATCAGGTCGTCGTCAAACACCTCCTTCTTGCGGTCTGCAAGCTCCTTAAAGCGCACGAAGACGTCGTTGAGCTGATTGTCGGCCAGTTCAAAGCCCAGATCGCTAAGCTTGGAACGCAGGGCCGCACGACCCGAGTGCTTGCCCATCACGATATTTGTCTCGGTGAGACCCACATCCTCTGGTCGCATGATCTCAAAGGTCTCGGCGTTTTTCAGCATGCCGTCCTGGTGAATGCCGGATTCATGGGCAAAGGCGTTCTTCCCCACGATCGCTTTATTGGGCTGTACCTGAAAACCGCTCACGGTGGAGACACGGCGGCTCAGGTGCATGATTTTAGTCGCATCAATGCCAGTGTAGAAGGGCATGATGTCGCTGCGCACTTTCATCGCCATTACGACTTCTTCGAGCGCTGTATTGCCCGCCCGTTCACCAAGTCCGTTTATGGTGCATTCAATCTGGCGCGCACCGCCAGCAACAGCGGCCAGAGCATTTGCAGTGGCCATACCTAAATCGTTGTGACAATGGGTGGCAAAGACCACCTCATCGGCACCTGGTACTGCCTCAATCAAATCACGGATCAGATCCGCGCTTTCTACTGGCGCGGTATAGCCGACAGTGTCAGGGATATTGATCGTCGTCGCGCCTGCCTTGATCGCGATCTCGACCACACGGCAGAGATAATCCCACTCGGTGCGCGTGGCATCCATCGGCGACCATTGCACATTGTCACAAAGGTTGCGCGCATGGGTCACAGTCTCGTGGATACGGTCCGCCATCTCATCCATGTTGAGATTGGGGATAGCGCGGTGCAGCGGTGACGTGCCGATGAAGGTGTGAATGCGCGGGCGCTCGGCATGTTTCACCGCGTCCCAACAGCGGTCAATGTCCTTGAAATTGGCCCGTGCCAGCCCACAGATCACCGATTGCTTGGCGTTCTTAGCGATTTCCGTGACAGCATTAAAATCCCCTTCTGAGGCAATTGGAAAGCCCGCCTCGATGATATCAACGCCCATTTCATCGAGCAGCCCTGCGATCTCGAGTTTTTCTTCATGGGTCATGGTGGCGCCGGGGCTTTGCTCTCCGTCGCGCAACGTGGTGTCAAAGATCACCACTCGGTCTTTGCCCGTCTCGGGCGTGTTGGTTTGACTGTCCTGGGTCATGTCTTTTCTCGTTTGAAGTTCCTAAGCCTTGGCGCGAATGGGTGCCCTCTAAGCGGTCGCGCCGAAGAAGGGCACGCTTAGAGGCGGCTTAGGAGTAGGCGTAGAAGTTCCCAATCCGCTGGCGAGCGGGTAGAACGCGAAATGATATACGCCGTCTTGATCATGGCGCGTAGTATACGCCGAGTGTACGCAATGAAAACCCTGAAATCGCAGCCTATTGGTTGATCGTGACTTCCTGACCGCTAGCTCTCTCTGCATGAAACACGCACTTGTCATAGGAGCATCTGGCGGGATCGGTTCGGCCATTACGGCAGAGCTGCAGTCACGCAACTTTTCCGTCACCGGTTTATCCCGGTCTGTCGATGACTTCGACATCACAGACGAAACATCAGTGGAAGATGCTCTCGTTGGCCTAGACACGCAGTTCGATTTAATCTTCGTCGCAACAGGCGCATTGGAAATTATGGGCAGGGGCCCTGAAAAGTCTCTGCGCGAGTTGTCGGTCGATGCTTTGCAGGCGCAGTTCGCTTTGAACTGCATGGGACCTGCGCTTGTACTGCGCCACGCCGCACGGCTGCTACCTCGTGACCGCGAATGTCGCTTTGCTGCCTTGTCTGCGCGGGTCGGTTCCATTGGCGATAATCGGCTCGGGGGATGGTACAGTTATCGTGCGGCAAAGGCGGCGTTGAACCAGATCATTCACGGCGCGGCAATAGAGCTTCATCGTTCGCATAAGCAATCGATCTGCGTGGCGCTGCATCCTGGTACTGTACAGACATCGCTCACGTCTAAGTACGCTGGTGGGCACAAAACGGTGACGGCGCAAGAGGCAGCACGAAATTTAATGAACGTTCTAGAGCGTCTGACCCCTTCAGAGACGGGTCTCTTTTTTGATTGGAAGGGAGACTGCATTGAGTGGTGACCAGACTTGCGCTCGTGGCGCCAAAAGTGGTTTTGCTAAGCTGACTGCACGCAGTCCGGCGCGTTAGCTTTTTCAAAAAAACTTCCGTGCCGTCCAACCTTGCGTTAGACGCTTGGGGATATGACAAAAACAGTGAAATGTATTACGCCGATTGACGGCTCCGTATATGCGGAACGCAAATGCCTCTCGCTTGATGCGGCTCGGTCGGCGGTTGAGAACGCAAAGGACGCGCAAAAAACGTGGCGCGACGTGCCTGTTTCGGACCGTATTGCACTTGTGGCAAAGGCAGCTGCTTGGATAGGTCAAACCCAGGACCGCATGGTTGAGGAACTGGCGTATCAAATGGGCCGCCCCGTTCGGTATGGCGGTGAATTTGGCGGCGTTGATGAGCGTGTAAGCTATATGGCGTCCATCGCCGAACAGGCGCTTGCCCCAATTGTCATAGAGGAATCAGACCAGTTTATTCGCAAGATTGAGCGCGAACCCCAGGGTGTGATCTTGGTCGTCGCACCCTGGAATTACCCCTACATGACGGCGATCAACACGATCGCGCCCGCCTTGATCGCGGGCAATAGCGTGGTGCTCAAACATGCCTCTCAAACAATCTTGGTCGGTGAGCATTTAGCTGATGCTTTTTCTTTTGCGGGATTGCCCGAAGGTGTGTTCACCAACCTCGTGCTGGACCATGACACCACGTCAGCGCTGATTGCCGAGGGGCATTTTGGAATGGTGAATTTCACCGGCTCTGTCGGCGGCGGGCAGGCGATGGAACGGGCGGCCGCAGGTACGTTCACTGCGGTCTCGACCGAGTTGGGAGGCAAAGACCCCGGCTATGTCAGGGAAGACGCTGATCTGGACGCTGCGGTTGAAACTTTGATCGATGGCGCGATGTTCAATTCCGGGCAATGCTGTTGCGGAATTGAACGGATTTATGTCGACGAAAGCCTCTTCGACACCTTCGTGGAGAAATCCGTTGCGCTGGTGCAAAGCTATGTGCTTGGTGACCCTCGTGAGCAAGAAACGACGCTGGGTCCGATGGCCAACATCCGTTTTGCCAAGGAGGTGCGTGCCCAAATCGCCGAAGCGGTGGCTGACGGAGCCAAGGCTCATATTGAAAAGATGGCAGCGGACGATGGCGGCACTTATCTAACACCGCAAATCCTAACGGATGTCGATCATTCCATGCGGATTATGCGCGATGAGACCTTTGGACCAGCGGTTGGGATAATGAAAGTCTCCGGCGATGACGAAGCGATTGCACTGATGAACGACAGCGTCTTTGGTTTGACCTGCTCGCTTTGGACCAATGATGAAGCGGCTGCCGAAGAGATCGGGAGGCGTTTGGAAACGGGTACGGTTTTCATGAACCGGTGCGACTACCTTGATCCAGCGCTTTGTTGGACGGGATGCAAAGATACCGGGCGCGGTGCGGGTCTGTCCGTCCTAGGTTACCATGCGGTGACGCGGCCGAAATCCTATCATTTGAAGAAGTTGAATTCATGACCTTTACTGCAAATTGGAGCTATCCGAACCCCATTCGATTTGGCGCAGGCAGAATTGCCGAAATAGGCGAGGCGTGCGCGGCCGCTGGCATCAAAAAACCGCTGTTGGTTACGGATCGCGGCTTGGCGCAGAATGAGATCACTGAGAAAACCCTGCGTTTGATGAGTGAAGCGGGACTTGGCTCGGCCATTTTCGCCGAGGTGGACCCCAATCCTACCGACAAGAATGCCGAAGAAGGCGTAAAGGTTTACAAGGATGGTGGACATGACGGTGTGATTGCCTTTGGCGGCGGTTCGGGTCTCGATCTCGGCAAAACCGTTGCCTTCATGTCAGGCCAAACGCGTCCGGTTTGGGATTTCGAAGATATTGGTGATTGGTGGACCCGTGCAGATCCCGACGGAATTGCGCCGGTTGTCGCCGTACCAACGACGGCGGGGACAGGATCAGAGGTTGGCCGCGCGAGTGTGATCACAAATCCCGAAACGCAAGAAAAGAAGATCATTTTTCACCCCAAAATGCTACCTGCCGTGGTGATTGCTGATCCGGAACTGACCGTCGGCATGCCAAAATTCATCACCGCTGGCACTGGGCTTGATGCCTTTGCCCATTGCGTAGAGGCGTATTCGTCACCGCATTATCATCCGATGAGTCAGGGGATCGCGTTGGAGGGGATGCGGTTGGTCAAGGATTATCTGCCGCGCGCCTTTGTCGATGGTTCGGATTTGGAAGCCCGCGCACAGATGATGAGCGCGGCCGCCATGGGGGCCACGGCCTTTCAAAAGGGTTTGGGTGCAATCCATGCGCTCAGCCATCCGATCGGTGCTGTCCATCATACCCATCACGGCACAACCAATGCGGTTTGCATGCCTGCGGTGCTGAAGTTCAATGCGGAGGCCATCCGCGATCGATTCAATATGGTCGCGGCTTACCTCGGAATCGAAGGTGGGTTTGAAGGGTTCTGTGCTTATGTCGATGATTTGAACGCATCTTTGTCGATCCCTAAAACGTTGACAGAGCTCGGCGTTAAAGCGCCAGATATGGATCGACTGGTCGATTCCGCCCTGCGCGACCCAAGCACAGGTGGCAATCCGGTCGAAATGACCGCGAGCAACACGCGCGCGCTATTTGAAGCGATTATGTGAGCCCATAGTTGATTGTGACGGATTGGGTTCATAACTTGCAATGCGCAGATAGATTAAAACAGAACACTGTGAATGTCCGCTTCGAGCCCATCTCAACCAATGCTGCAGCGCGAAGCAATGTCAGCTTTGGGTTTCCACAAAGCACTCAGATAGAATTGTTTCATTGAAAATTGCCATTTCGGCGAGTGCTTTCTTGGTGCTTTCGTTAATGATACCTGACCTGAACAGAACGACCTCTTCAAATTCATTTGTATCGGGAGTGATTAGATTATCCGTTAAGACCGGGCCTCCGCCAAAGCTACCGTACCAGGCGAACAGAACTGGTTGTTTGCAGAAATCGTGGGTATCTGCGGTCAAGTCGGAGTTTGCCCGTTCAAGTGCCCACGAGACTGAAATTGGAGCAAGTTGAATGTGGGAGAACATCTTCAGATAGGTCAATGGTGCAGCCATTGCCGTCAGATATGCACCAACCAACAAAGCGACACCCAGCATACCAATCCATTTCAACGCCTTCAAAAACACTGTTATGTCCGCTCCATGCGACCTAGGTGGAGGCCTGAAGTATTTCCTTCAAGTGCAAATTTAGGATAGTAACCTGAAACAGTCATTCAGAATGCGATGTCCAAGGTCAGCTCTGTCCGCATACCAGACATCCACAGAATATCGCCTAATTCGACGCTCGATAAAGCTCGCTCTTTGCCCCAAGATACCCATCCCAAGCAAACCAGTAGGAAACATGGCCCGGCATACGCGGGAGGCGTTGGCCGTCAGGACCTTCGAGTACATCTTCGGTGAGCGTCCATGCGCCACCGGGACCGATGAGATCACTCGCATCGCCTGAGAATGTGGCCTCTCCACGATCATAGGCACGCACGGTGCGGGTGGCCGCGTCGCCGATCAGAACTACGTTGGAAAAACCCACCTGATCGTTGATCACCGGCTCGTCCGCAAAGGCGGAGATCGGCCAGGCCTTGGCACCGCCGGCCACGCGAATGCCGTAGACGCGGTCTTTCTGCAGCAGGCGGGTCTGATCGGTGATTGTCGGGAACATCAGATCGGGCGAGGCAAAATAGTCGCGATAGACGAAGCCGGAGTCGTAATTTCGTATGTGACCCGTATCCAGCGACAGCACCTTGGTATCCGGATGCATTGCCTTCCAATCCTTCCAGGAGGTCACTGTTGTCGGTCTGATCTTGAGCTTGATCCTAGAATGGGCCAGCGGGCCAGAGACCGGCTCCCCCGTGAACTGGTTCCATAGCGAGAATGTCTCGCGATCAAACATCAGTTTGTTGGAGCGATAGAGCAGCCCCGAGGACCCAAATAAAAACGGCTTCTCACGATCTTCGAGCTGGGTTTCAAACAGGATGCCTGCGCCGCACAGTGTACAATAGGCCAACGCCACCGGCACGCCGCCAATGACTTCGTTAAACATCTCATGCCAGCCCATAATCCGCAGCGGGTAGGCACGGGTGTCGCCGTTGATCGACACGCCAAAGACAAGGTCGGCCTCCAACAGGTAGTCCGCCTCGTCCGCCGTAATGAGCTTGGGATCATCCAGCGGCGGGATATTATCAAAAAGCGCCCCACCCCAGGTGATTTCCTCAAACCGGATACGCAACTCATTAAGATCAGCCCCGGGATCCTTGAAAAGCGTCAGAAACCCCCGGTCGATCCCGCCCCAATACCAGAATTTCAGATCATAGTAGCTTGGATGCGGCGTGATCTCTGGATGCGCCTCCTGGTAGCGCATCGCCGCACGCCAATCGGTCAGCATCTCGCCGGTAAGCGCGTGCAACGCCTTTTGTGTTGTTTTATGCGCCCCTCCGATGCGCATAAGAAGTACCAAGGAGGGGACCATATCCTTGTCACCACGCGCAATCAGCACCTCCGCCGCTGCTTCCTGCTGTGCTGGAGAACCAATCAAAAGGCGTTGGCTCAAAGCAAACATGTCTTGTTCGGCCCGTGCCGGTTGCAAGATCAATGCAAAAATACCGAAGACAACTGCGCGGAAGGCGGACGTAAACTTTGGCATAAAACCTCATCTTTATTTTCTTAAGGTCTAAAGTGCAAAGCGACGTTGATCATCCCACCTTCACCAGAACGTGCGTGGTTTTGATTTTTGTGTGACCGTAACATGACCTTTGCGCCGCGAAGGGGATCGCGACGCGGGAAAACGCACCAACAAAGGCGGCAGTCTATTCTGCAGACAACTGACGCATGGCCGTCGCCCATTCCTCCACATGATAGGAGCGTACGATCTTGCCGTTTTGCACCTCGTGGATATCGATAGTCATGATCTCAAAACTCTTGCCCTTTGGCTCAATACCAAAGAACGGCTTAACCGGCGTACCTGTCGCGATGCTGCGCACGATGTAGCGATCACCGTCGTTCAGAATTTCCTGAATTTCCCAGTTCAGGTCTGGGATCGCAGCCCCGAACCCTTTGAGAGACTTCACCAGGCCTTCTGCGTCCGGCCCGCCGCGTGGAGTCGGAATCGAAATCCAATCGTCAACCACCACATTCGCCACACGCTCTTCAATATCGGCGGCGTTCGGAGCGCTGAGAAGTTCAGTGTAGAAATCTTCCACAACGTCACGATCTCCCGCATGTAAAATCTGGGCGGTGAAAGCCAAAGCAATCCCCGTGAAAATCACATTTTTCATAATCTCTCTCCATGTCATCTGAGCGCGAACTCCAGCCCGCCAAAAGAGAGTTATCTGTTTCGCAAATTATCCTGTAGAACAGTAATTGCTAAATTATTGTTTGGAAAAAGCTTACTATTATGAACACCAAACACTTCAGGCTCCTTTACTACTTCGCAGAGATTGCAAAGGCCGGCAGCATCAGAAGCGCAGCATCCAAGCTGTTGCTATCCCCCGCAGTGGTAAGTTCGGCACTTTTCGACCTCGAAGAGATCGTCGGCACCACCCTCATTCGTAGATCGACACGCCGAATGGAACTCACCCATGAAGGCCGGGCAATGCTTGAAAAATCCGTCACAGCTATCGAAGCTTTCGAGGCGGTCTTTGAAAAGAACAAGACGCCCGCCAAGGTCGAAGGGCGCGTTGCAATCAGCTTGCCCACAGAACTAGCAACCGTTTGGATTCCGACGTTGATCGCGGATTTCATGCGGGCGCATCCCAGCATTGAGACGGTGATCCATGCAGATGATGTAAAGATCGACGCCAAAACCGCACAGTTTGATATCGCGATCCGCACTGAATTCACCTCTACGCCGAAGCTGGGCAAAAGCGGGATAACGGCCTACCCCCTGGAGATGGTCTGTGCTCCGGCCTTACGCGATACCCTTACCGGGAGCATAAAACATGATTTGGAACATACAGGCTTCATCAGCAGCGATCACCAGCTGCGCAACGAGCGACTTTATTGTGTAGAGCATGACACGCAACGTGAGATAGCCATCCCCGTACGGCCAAACTTCAGCATCAACAATCGCCAGGTCGCGCTTGACCTTGCACGACAAGGTTTTGGAGCGGCATTGCTCTTGTCGGTCAGCGTGAAGGCAGATCTAGATGGTGGCCGTTTGATGCGAATGGCACCTGAACTCGATTTCGGCTTTGTCGTCGCACGCGCTTTGATGCTCGACAAACGTCCCTCACCAGCGGCACGGAAATTTCGGGATTTTCTAATCCAATACCATGCCTAGAAGTTTAAATTAGCCATTTAAATTAAGGGTCTTCGACCGTACCAACGTCACCTACCCACCAGGAGTATTTTAAGCCCGTATAAACCTTTATTCGGTCTCCGGAACGATAACCTTCTAGATCTCGCCGCTTGTGCAAGAGGCTCTGGCCTTCCTCTCCTGTCGGCATGCGCCAGATGAGCCGGTACCTTGGCTGTTTGTTGACCCTGACATTGGTCTCGCGCACCTCTACAACTTCCACCTCTTGTAATTCGCCGTATCTGCGCGCCCGAACCGCGGCCACGGCCCAGCCCCCGACACGCCGTAACAAGACCAACCATCCGACGCCGAACACCAAGGCCAGCCACTTGATTGTTTCTGATCCCGACCGAGAACTGCCGCGTTCCAACTCAATCGTTTTGGGATTGCTCGGCAGATACCAGATGTTCAGCTCATCACCGGCTCGCGTTTCACGGTATTGCCTAGACGAGACTGATTTCTTGAGCTCTATCTGCCCGCCTTCTCGCGTGGCATATTCCAACGTCAAATAATAGTCTGTCGTGCTGCGGCCCTCTCCGCGATATCTGGTTTTCGTGAACTTGTCGGTCACCGTCGCGATTGTCGCCTTTCCTTCTGCATCAAAAAGCTCTGCTTTGTTAAGCTCTCCCTGACTGGCGAAGGACAAAACAAAAACCAGCAAGCCAAGACCTAGGACAATCCATCCCCCCATACGCAGAAACAGGCGAAACACACCGGGTGGTTTCTCCCTGCTCGAGGTCATTTTCGTTCCCCAACATCGCCCACCCACCACATGTGGCGCGCGCCGCGATAGGCCGTAACCTTATCACCAGGTCGAAACCGGGCCACAGTGCGGCGCCAGTTGAGCATACTCTGGCCCTCTTCGCCTTCCGCATTGCGCCAAACGAGACGAAATAACCGTTGCCGGTTCATGCGCCACGTGGTCCGCTGCACTTTGATGACTTCCACCTCCTCAAGCGCGCCCTGCTCGCGCGCCTGCACAGCCGAAACAGCCCACCCGCCAATAATCCATAGTATCCCGAGCCAAACCGTACCGCTGATCAACGCCAAACGCTGTAGCGTGGCCCCGCCTCGACGATAAAGCCCGATACTAAGCTCAACACGGCTCGGTGTATCCGCAAGATAACGCACAGGAAGTGGGCTCCCGAGACCCAACCCATCAAAGGCCGGCTTTTCCATAGGGCGCTCTAACGTCAACTCTTTGCCGTCAAAGGTCTCAAACCGGAATTCCACGTGATACGTGGTCAGGATCGAGCCGTCAGAGGCCCGTTTCTGACGCACCTGCTTGTCTGTCACCTCGGCTTTCGTGCTGCGACCTTCATCCTCAAACTGCTTGGCAATTGATAGTCTGCTGGCGCTCATCACCGATAAGACAAGCACCACAATACCAAGCAAAATCACACCCCATCCGCCCATACGCAGAAAGAGGCGGAGCACGCTTGGCGCCGGATCTGGAATTCCCGTTTCCATGCTTCAGTCATGCACTTGCACGTCATCCGGCGCAACCCGCCTTGGGCCTTTCCCTCACGGCTCTCTTTGGGTATTGCGACGGGGCGACTAAGCGAGCAGGAGATCGCAGGCCATGGCGATGGAAAAAACCTTTAACGCAAGCGAGGCGGAAGACCGCATTTACAAAGCGTGGGAAAGCTCTGGTGCGTTTAAGGCCGGCGCCAATGCTAGCCATGATGAGACCTTCTCGATCATGATCCCGCCGCCCAATGTGACCGGCTCGCTGCATATGGGGCATGCGTTCAACAACACGCTGCAGGATATCCTGATCCGCTGGCACCGGATGCGCGGCTTTGACACGCTCTGGCAGCCGGGACAGGATCATGCGGGTATCGCCACGCAGATGGTGGTGGAGCGCCAACTGGCTGAGCAAGGAAACGCCGCGCGCAGCGAGATGGGCCGTGAGAGCTTTCTTGAGAAGGTCTGGGCGTGGAAGACAGAATCCGGCGATACGATCATCAATCAGCTCAAACGCCTTGGTGCCTCCTGCGATTGGTCGCGGAACGCTTTCACCATGTCCGGCGCGCCCGGTGCACCGGAGGGCGAAGAGGGCAATTTCCACGATGCGGTGATCAAGGTCTTTGTCGATATGTACAACAAGGGTCTGATCTATCGCGGGAAGCGATTGGTCAACTGGGATCCGCATTTTGAAACCGCGATTTCCGATCTCGAGGTGGAAAACCTCGAAGTCGCCGGTCACATGTGGCATTTCAAGTATCCGCTCGCGGATGGGGCCACCTACACCTATGTCGAGAAAGACGAAGACGGCAACGTCACGCTGGAAGAGACGCGTGACTATATCTCCATCGCCACCACCCGCCCCGAGACCATGTTGGGCGATGGCGCGGTTGCGGTACACCCGTCGGACGAGCGTTACGCCTCTATCGTGGGCAAGCTCTGCGAAATTCCGGTTGGGCCCAAGGAACACCGCCGCCTGATCCCGATCATCACCGATGACTATCCCGATCCGAATTTCGGCTCCGGCGCGGTGAAGATCACCGGCGCGCATGATTTCAACGACTACGGCGTCGCCACCCGCAACCGCATCCCGATGTACCGTTTGATGGATACCAAGGGCCATATGCGCGACGACGGGGCGCCCTATGCCGAAGCCGCCGTTGAGGCGCAGAAACACGCCGAGGGCTGGGTCACGCTGTTCCAAGGTCAGGAATGGCGCGTGGGCTCTATGGGCGAGCATAAGGCCCCAGATGTGGATCAGCTGAACCTCGTCCCCGACGATTTGCGCGGGCTGGATCGGTTTGAGGCGCGCAAACTGGTTGTAGAGCAGATCACGTCTGAAGGCCTCGCCGTTATGGTCGAAAATGACGAGGGCGAGAGCATCCCTTATGTCGAAAGCAAACCGATCATGCAGCCCTTTGGCGACCGCTCAAAGGTGGTGATCGAGCCGATGCTGACCGATCAATGGTTCGTCAATACCGACAAGATCGTCGGCCCCGCCATCGAGGCCGTCCGCTCCGGCGAGACCAACATCATGCCCGAGCAGGACCGGAAGGTCTATTTCAACTGGCTGGAAAACATCGAGCCCTGGTGCATCTCCCGCCAACTCTGGTGGGGGCACCAGATTCCGGTTTGGTATGGACCTAAACTCGATGACGGCTGGTACTACAATGCGGAGCGCGTTCCCTTCTGCGCGGCTACTTTTGAAGAAGCAAAGGCGCTGGCAGAGGCATACTACCGGCCTCTTGTAAATGAAGACGCAAAGTGGCGAGAAAACAGGTCAGATGAGCCAAATTATGAATTCAACGTTCAAGAGTTCAATGCTGGCGCAACAGAAACACCGGATGGAAACCTAGCTATTGAAGTCGCTTACAACCGTCTACTCGAAGCTAATGTGGACAAAGTCAATATCCTGTTGGAACGCGACCCCGACGTGCTCGACACCTGGTTCTCCTCCGGCCTCTGGCCAATCGGCACCCTGGGCTGGCCCGATGAGACCGAGGAGCTCAAGAAATACTTCCCCACCTCCGTTCTTGTCACCGGCTTTGACATCATCTTCTTCTGGGTCGCCCGAATGATGATGATGCAATACGCCGTTGTGGGGCAAAAGCCGTTCTCGAACGTCTATGTCCATGCTCTCGTGCGCGATGAGAAGGGCAAGAAGATGTCCAAATCACTGGGCAACGTGCTCGACCCGCTGGAATTGATCGATGAATACGGCGCCGATGCCGTCCGCTTCACGCTCACCGCCATGGCAGCCATGGGCCGCGACCTGAAGCTCTCGACGCAGCGCATCGCGGGCTATCGCAATTTCGGCACCAAGCTCTGGAACGCCGCCCGCTTTGCCGAGATGAATGGCGCTGTCGGCTCCAAGTCCCCCACCCCGCCCGCACCCAAGGCCACGGTGAACCGCTGGATCATCGGCGAGACGGCCAAGGTCCGCACCAATGTCGACAGCGCGCTCACCCAATACCGCTTTAACGACGCCGCCAACGCGCTTTATGCGTATGTCTGGGGCGTGGTCTGCGACTGGTATGTGGAGTTTTCCAAACCGCTTCTGATTGATGGCGACGACGCCACCAAGACCGAGACGCAGGAAACCATGGCCTGGGTCATCGACCAATGCCTCGTCCTGCTGCACCCGATTATGCCCTATGTCACCGAAGAGCTTTGGGGCACGTTAGGCGAGCGCCAAAAGATGCTGGTGCATGCAGATTGGCCGACCTATGGCGAGGACCTGATCGATGCGGCGGCCGATACCGAGATGAACTGGGTCATCTCCCTCATCGACGCCGTCCGCTCCGCCCGCGCACAGGTCCGCGTGCCTGTTGGCCTCTATGCGCCTCTCGTGGTCAGCAACATGAGCGACACAGCCCGCGCCGCCTGGTCCAACAACGAGACCATGATCAAGCGGCTGGCCCGCATCGAGAACCTTACCGAGGTCGACGCCCATCCCAAAGGATGCATCACGCTCGGCGCAGAGGGCGGCAATTTTGGCATACCCGTCGCTGATGTCATTGATGTTGCAGAGGAAAAGGCGCGGCTGGAGAAAACCCTCGGCAAGCTGGAGAAAGAACTCGGCGGGTTACGCGGACGGCTCAAGAACCCAAAGTTTGTCGAAAGCGCGCCTGAAGATGTGGTGGAAGAAACCCGTGACAACCTCGCCCAACGGGAAGAGGAAGAGGCCAAACTGCGCACCGCTTTGGACCGCCTGGCGGAAATCGCCTAGGTTTTCACTTAAAGACCGGCGCGCGCCCGGCCATATTGGCAGAAACCACCTCCATCTGATGTGGTTTTCCTATGAGGTCAGCCTGTTCCCGGCTTTCGGCTAGCAAAACCTCGTCTTCGCTCGCGCCGCTCTCCGTCAGCGCGACGAGCCGTTTCGCTGCGCGAATAGCAGAAGGCGATTTACCCGCAATCTCGCTGGCCAACTCCTGCGCACGAGCCAAAGGATTATCCGATAATTCCGTGACCAGACCAACGCGCGCGGCCTCATCCCCAGAAATCGGCGCAGCTGTGTAGGTCAATTTGCGCATCACGTCAGAGCGCACCAGGCCAGGCAGCAACACCATCCCCCCCATATCCGGAATGAGCCCCCATTTCATTTCCATCACGGCGAGTTTTGCATCCGCTGCGGCAATCCGCACATCAGCCCCTAGTGCCAACTGAAATCCG
>JBCDDS010000079.1:0-16531 GCA_039180185.1 Pseudomonadota bacterium
GGAGCAGCGTCTCGCAGCAGAACGCGAGCAGCTCATCGCGTTCCAGGGCCGCCTGGATGCGGCCCGCGATGACATCGCTGACGGGGAGATCACCGAAGCCGAGCTTGCCGACCTGGACGCTGAGCTTGCCGAACTGCTGCCGCCAGCCGTTGCCGCGCAAATGCCCGATGCGGCGCCCGAACCGGCGCCAAGTCCGCGCTCAGCCGGGGGGCAAGCTCAGGTGCCGGGTACGGTCTTGGGGCGGTGATCGGTCGCAAGCCGGAGGGGGATGTGGCGGACAGCCTGCTGTAGGTGGTTGTATACCATATGATCGCATTGCAAGCTTCTCGACGGTAGCGAAAAGCACAACGGGCGGAAAGCGGAAGTTCGCCGCAAGTGCGATAAGATGAAGCGTCAGTTGCAAAGCGGACGTTAGAGCACCCCCGTAATGCACGACCGACCGAGGAGTTAGCCTGCTATAAATTCATTCTCCCGCCAGACCTAGGTCATATCCGATAACGCACAGAACTCGAACCGTAAAAGCAATTCCCGGAACTGAAAAAAGGGAGAAGCCGGCCACATAAAATGTCAGCACCGTGTACACCATACCCCTCGAGGTGTGCCTGTCCTGCACGTTGTAGAAGCTCCGAAGGACATCAATCTTGATCTGATTGTCGTCGTCCTTCTTGAGAGCATCTGATGCTGTCTTGAGGCTCTTCTCTCTATTCAGCCATGGCGCTCTTTGATCGAACGAGGAAGCTACCTGCGGCCTTCTTGACGCTATGGTTGCATACATTGAGCGCAGGTTTCTTGCGGAAACGTTGTCTAGGTTCTCGATGACATACTCATTAATGTCCTTTGCACGCTTAACTATAGCGGGCGCGAAAACGCGATAAAGGATGGTACCCACACCTAGTAGCAACAAGCCCATATAGACGATGTTCAGCCGCATCGAAAACTCGAACCAAGGGGTACAAGTGCCAGGTGCCACTTGCTGATCTAGCAATCCACCGAGCCCGCCCAAATACTCCTCGATCTGCGCATGGTACAAAATCATGTAACCCACAAAAGGCGCACTCATAGTAATGGATGCTGGCAAACTCTGGCCAAACCCTCTCAGGAGATGCCAGTTTATTGTCCGAACGCTCCAGGGTTCAGGTGTCCAAGTCGTGCGAGAAGGCTTTGTTTGGGACATTGGTATCCCAACCCTAAGCGCCAGTAATGCGCAATGTGCGATTTTGGTGAGTATAGAATTCACCGACAGTTATCTCAGGCTTATCTAACTCTGGGGCAATCATCGAGGTAGCGATAATAATCTGGTTTGAAGATTTTGCCGCTTTTGACTTCTCATGAAGTAGTCTTTGGAAGTTCCTGCTCCTCTCCGGCTCCATACCTTTATCTTCCACTGTATCCATCAACAGAAAGCGCGGATGGGAGAATGACTGCTGATTGGCCGCGGCAACAGCAAACGAGGCAATGAAGCTATTGCGAAGATAAACCATAGAACTTGCAGAGAAAAACGACTCGCCGTTTACACTTATTCGATCGCCGTCGAAATCAAAATCGACCTTGTCAGCGTTCTTGAATGTCGACTGACGCTCAAGGTCGCGTCTTAGAAAGTCGAGGACTTCAAGTTCAATCGACCTTCTCGCTTTAGAGATTTGATCACGATCACGCTTCTCCGCGGTCTCGATCACGGATCGAACATCATCGATCTTGCGTTGAAGTTCATCTCGCTGGTTTTGGGCTTCTTTCAATTCCGCGACCGCAGATTTGCGAGTCGCCAACTCTTCAAGCTTACGCTGAGCATAGCCCGCTTCTCGATTCAGAGACCGCAGTCTTGTTCGGAGCTCTGTTGTTGGGCTGCGGAGGGAGACCGTATAGTGACGACCTGCTTGCTCCCATAGCTCTGTGATCGTCGTTAACTTCGCCTTCAAGTCTGAAATCTGACGCTGCCTACCAGCTTGAAGATCAAGTGAGTTTTGCTTCTGCCGAGCATACTCATTGATCAATCGCAGGGCGCGTTCCTTAACTTGGCTCTCATCAGAAGCTTGTTTGCACAGTGTGCAGGCGCCTTCTACCTCAGTGCCCTGGACAGGAGCGAAACACGCCGGGCAGAAGTCAAATTTCAGCGCATTCAACTCGTCAACGACCAACTTAGATTCGTGTAAGGCTTGAAGCTTCTTGGTCAAAGAGGCGATGAACTCCGCAGAGTCCGAAGCCTCTAGCTCAAGGAAATCCAATTCCTCGTTCAACTTGCCAATCTGTGTTTGGAGCTCCTTCACTCTCGCATAAGTGGTTTCTTGATCGTTCAACGAAAGCCGATCTTCAAACTGTGCTGAAAAGACCTGTTCCTCCGTCTCTTCGATCTGGCTGTTCAGATCGTCCAGTTCCGTTTGGAGGCGCAAGTACTCCTGATCAATCCAATCCTCGGTCAAAGGATGGCCGTCGCGCCCGTGAAGTCTGATCAGTGTCGAAATCCTTGAAACGACATCCTTCATATCAGCTTCGTAAGTCTTCAGATTCAGCCTAGCTGTATAATAATCGTCGCTAAAGGCGCCGAGAAGAAGATGTCCGACAGTCTGCCGCGTAATCGCATCGTCAAACGGCTGACCACGAAACAGCTTTTCGACCGAGCTAAGCTGGTCCGAGTATAGAAGACGCAAGACTTGGTTCATCGTGATCTTCGTGTTGGCTTCGCCATATTGCACTTCGGGCAGGCCAAGAAGACGGAACATCACTTGAGAGAAGCTTTCGGACTTACCTCGTCGGAAGGAGTACCGCTCCCAACCAGTCCCGCTGCCTTCCAGTGCCTCCGAGCTTGGGCCAAAAAAAATGCGCATGGGTTGTGAGGACTTTTGTTCGACGTCCCTCTGCAGAGTGACATCTTTCCCGTTTAGTTTAACCCCCATCGTAATAGTGTCACATAGAAGTGCCGACTCCCGCCATTGGTGCTCCAAAAGGTCACCACCCAGACCGTAGAATATGAAATCCATAATTGTGGATTTACCAGAGCTGTTCTCACCCCGAATAATGTTCAGCCCCGTGTGAAATGCTTCTGAAAAGACGAGTTGACCTCGACGAAAAATCGACAGGTCGACAACTTCCAGGTTCGGCCTAAACAACGTCATAGCTGTACTCTCCAAGGCCTGTGCGGGCAAATAGACCATCACTTCCGAGTTGTTCTACCTGCGGAAGTACAACTGCTACAAACTTCAATAGATCCGGTGTTTTCTCGATTGCCTGCTCGACAGCAGTAGAAAGTCCAGAAGGCATACTTTCCCGCTTGAGAGTCAGCACCTCCGACGAAGTCTCAACCTGTTCTATCATATTTGCGCCCGCAAGCGCGCTCACTGCCGTCGACTGGATCAGCTCCATCCTTTCAAACACAACGCGAGCACTTGGAAACCGATCGTAGCTTGTTTTGGGGTATTTCCTCACGATTTGGTTCCGCATCCGAGCAAAGCCCTCAATGCTTCTTGGCGCACGGATGTCCTCTAGCATCCATGGGAAGCAGTAGAAGAAGTCGGCTGCTCTTGCTGTCTTTGACGGCATTCTGCCTTTTTCTGTCGAAGCAAGAAGGACGACCATTCTAAAGACGGTATGATAAGGGTCATAGGCAGCGGTATATGAGAGAGAGAACACTAGCTCCACCTCACATAGCATCTATCGGCAAGCCAGTAGATCATACCCCTGACGTGAGCATGGTTGATGGTGAAATGCTCAAAACCTGCTCCCATGTCTTGAAGTGTTGGCTGTACGATCTTGTCCTCGATGATTTCATCGATCTTCTGTCGATCCAGAGACGAGGCATGAGGAATGATATGGTTCTCAAAAACATCATTTATGCGTGCGAGGAACAAAGCAAAAATCTTCTGCGCCGAAGGATAGTGTTGCATCTTGGCTAGTAGCTTCGCAAAGAGCTCTTTCTTAGCCTGCGCTCCTTCGATCTGATCTTGACGCTCAGCTGCTTCTAGTTTGGCTTCTAAGCCTACTAGACCTCCCACGCTTCGCCTGTCTTGGAACATCTGTAAATCATCGATGAACCCGTCGACACAGACATTTCCATCAGAGATTTCCTTGTCGAGACGGTCCAAGAGCCCGGTAACTTGTGACTGTTCTGACAAAGTGACTTTCCTGACAATATGTGGCAACGCTCCATTATGCGCCCACAAAGTATTGGTCCGTCAACAGAATATGCACTTTTTGCCTGCGGGCAAGGATAGTCAGAAAATAAGAGTAAAATGTATCATGCAATTGCCTAGTCGCTAATCCAAAACGCTCACTGACTAGGTTTGCGAGCGCTCACAAATGGGTACCGTCTCCGCTAAGCAACTCAAATTGCGCATCATCAACACCTCGCTTCTAATAAGAGCGCTCAAGCTGCTAAGAACAGCCCGCGATTGATGGTGTGCTTCACGTTAGATTGGCGGCGGTCTATCCGAGGGACAACCCGCCACTAAATCGCCCTTTTTCGATTAGAGGTTCAACCATCGCGCATCGTCGTGCGAGGGTTCCGTCTGCCGTAGGTTTTGCCGACAAACTTCCCCGTCACGGCGCTCCGGATTGATCCATGAGTTGAGCCTCCACCGACGCGCTCGTTGACAGTCGTTCGAGGGCTGCGCTTTGCATGCGCTTTCGTGACGAAGCGACCTGAGATGGTACTTCTTGCACGTGTTCTACTGCTCTTCTTTGCCATAGTTCTTTGTCCTTTCTATCGGCTACGCCGCCCGAGCTTCCGTCTCATCGATGACCCGAGCCGAGCCCGCGTTGCTGGAGACAGATGACGCGCAATTCTTGGTGTTGTGTTTTTGGGTGTAGCGCTCGCTACGCACCATGGTTTCACCATTCGATGCCACAAAGCGGGTGAAGTACTGACCATCACTCAACTTGACGACCTCCCAACGATACCCGCTTGCTGTCTCACCCACTGAAAGATCGACAATCGGCGCGCCTGGCGCATTTGATTTCAGCGAAGAGATGTTTCGCTTGGCCGCGTCTTTCGTGGTGAAGTTCTCTGACCACACCATGATTTCGGAGTTGTAGGTGAAGCGCACACGGTACTGACCGCTTGCCGCATCAACAATCCTGAAAGCGTACATAGCAGGCTCCTTTGTTGCTATAGTGACGTTGTGTTGCTAGTTAGCAATGACAGGGATATCCGATTCTTGAGATATTGCAAGAGTGAAACGGGAGAGCACATGTCGAATTTCTTTGATGCAGAGGGCTTCTATGCAGCCCTAGATGCGATCAGGCGAGATAGAGAGGTTTCTTGGAAGAAAGTTGCAGAGAAAGCCAAAATTTCGGCTTCTACTTTGACCCGCATGGGTCAAGGAAAACGACCCGACGTCGATAGCCTTGCGGCGCTGGCATCCTGGTCGGGTTTAGATGTGAGCGAGTTCTATCGCGACACCGGCACACCGCGAGTTCAAAAAGATACGCTTGCGGAGATAACTACCCTGCTTCGTGCGGACAGACACATCGGCGGTGAAGACGCTCAAACGATGGAGCTCATGATCAAGACGCTCTACGAAGATATGAGGAAACGCAGGGCAAATGGGACATAAGTTCAAGCACGGCTTCAAGGCAGAGGCAGAGCGGTATGCAGAAGAATTCAGAGCGGAGTTGGATCTCAGGCCTGACGCTCCGCTGTGCCCGCGTAGGCTGGCAGAACATCTAGGCGTTCCTGTCTTTGGCATTCGTAACAACCCAATACTGCCGTCAGAGATCACTAACTACTGGGCTAGCCACCCAGAAGATCCTTTCTCGGGTCTCATAATCTCCGACGGAAGCTACAAAGAGATACATCACAACGATTTTCACCATCCTCGCCGCCAAAACTCTGATCTGGCGCATGAGCTAGCGCACATAATCATGGGTCACGACCTTGAAACGCCGATCAAAGACAACGGCGAACGGGCATACGACAGAAACACAGAAGAAGAGGCCAAATGGTTGGGCGGGACGCTGTTACTTCCAAAGAAGGCCACAGTCAAAATGGTGCTGGACTCATTCTCCAGAGAAATGGTGGAAGAGATCTACAAAGTCAGTTGGCAGATGTTTCAATACCGGCTGCAAGTGACCGACACAGTAAGAGCGGCAAAGAATATCCGGCGGAAGTATGCAGCAGAGTGAGCAGTTCACTCGGCAGCAATGCGGGCTGCAGCTGCAGCATCAGTAAAGGGCCATGAGAGTCCGGTTGGGGCCGCCCGCGCCAGCCGCCGATTTTTTTGACTTTTGTTTGCCGATTTGCTCTCAGTGAAATGCACGGGTATGTCACTAAGTACGATTTACAACGAGACCATAATTCCGGATGTATTGCGGATCGATTGTGGTCTGATTACCCAACTCTGCCGTGAAGCCCGTATGGATGCCGACGAGCGCAAGCGTGGCCTTACCTTTGATCTCAATGATCTTGAAAATTGGAGCTCCGCTTGATCCACGTTCCGTTTGGCAATTGTGCATCAAATATGGAGATTGAGTTTCAAACACCATGCATAACGGTGTGTCATCCTCTGCAAACAGAAAGCGTTCCTCTGCAGCCAAAGAAGGTATTAACCGAGCCAGGTCAGATTGCTTGTCGATAAATCGAATGCGGTTGGCAATGAGCAACCGATCACCGTTGGAAACCTCAGTATCCATGGCAACTCTACCTACGCTGTTAGCAATATCCACACCATCACCCAATCTGATCACCGAACAGACTGGCAAGACAAGTTGATCTTCTGCGCTGGAGAAGTCTTTTTCCTCCAACATTTCCCATTGGGCGCAAGCGATGAACCGCAACGATGTTCCGGCTAAGCTACGCACTTCGAAGCTATCAAATGGCGAGGTTTCCAGCTCTTTTGGTTTGACTAGGCAGTGACGGGCTGTGAGAAATTCGAGGCCTCCCTGACCATTTCTGGTTAAGAGGCCATGACAGTTTCCAGGTGCGCCCGGAACGAAATTGTACTGCACAACTTGGTTATAGATCTTACCACGATCACGCAGAACCACTTGCGATGGTTCACCCAGTGCACCAGGATCAACGAGATCGATAAGTGATGACGTTTCTGTGACCGTAAGGCAATGCTCAAGAAAGTCTTCGATAGCTTTATATTGTTCCTGCCAAACGACAGCAGAAACCGCAAACACGAAAGGTTTTCGACCATCAATGTAGGACTGCGAGCATTTCCTACCCTCATCACTTTCCGCGTACCCGACAACGGCAGCAGATGCGCTAGAAGGCAACGATGCGACGGCTCCGGATGTCACACCCGTTGCAACAGTGCCGGGCTCTGTAGTCGCACATGTCGGGCACCCTTCACCTTCACCGGGCAAGAACTGAGGTCGCTGGGGCTCTGCAGGAACGTCAGGACACGGAAACTTAGGCAAAACGTCTTCGACATAAGCTTCAATTGGCTGCTCATTCCACTTCTCCAGAGAGAAATCCCATTCCTTTTGAAGGTCCGCAATAATCTCATTCGTTCGCTGTCTATTGCCTTCATCCAGTGATGGCACATCATAATAGCTATTGAAATTCTGATGAAAATTCTCGTAAGGGCTTTCGGTACCATATCTACGATTCAAAATCTCCGCACCTGGTTGGATTTCGATTTCAGGATAAATATTGTGGTCCTGAAAGTACTCTAGTGCCGGGTTTCTAACCGTCGGACCTTCCCAAGCGTATTGGGTAATTCCACCTTGATAGCCTTGAGCGATGTCGTCATAGTCAATGATGGCATCCGGCTGGGGTTGATCCGACTTTCCAGGTTTGAAATACCCGATCCCTGGCCTCACAATTTCTGGCCTGACTGGTTCGAACTGATTGCCTTGGCTCCACCAATCGACACGCGGTGATGTTCCAATGTTGGGTTCTTTAAAGTCATACCTAGGGGCGATGTCGATCTGGCTGGGCGCAAGGCAATCGATCATAGACTGTATGGAGTATTGTTGTGCCTCGGCCTGCACTGACGACACCGAAAGCGCAAGTATGGCGAACCCAGAGAGCGCAGATAATCTATTGGAAAAATGGAACATTCATCCCTCCTAGCGTAAAGGATGCCTTCAAGTCGTTGGGTGTCAAATGTGCTCCAAGTATGCGCAACTTGAACTTGAAAATCTAGTCGGATATGAGACACTAGTCGCAGACATTTTTACCAGAGGGCATTTTTCATGCGACACCTACTTTACGCGTTTGGTGGCACACTTTTGACGACCATGTTAGCAATCCATCTTGCCCTGGTGGGCGCTGCCAATGCCGAGCAGTTTTCAAATCCATATCAATTGACCGCACAAGCAATTGAAATGTTCCCAGAGGACCTAGCAGCAGCAGTTCAGGAGGAACTTGGTAAAGCTATCCAAGCGGAGCCTGAAGTCGACATCAGCAATGATGAATCCCTAGCAACACTTTTCTTGGCCGATCGATTCTACAACAAGTTAGGCACTGGGCAATTTGTAGGCGCTCCAACCGTGACTTGGGATACCTATGACGATGTGAAAGGTCGCCCAACATTTGTTTATGCCGGATCAGGTTTTAGCTACATCACCTCGGAAGGAAGACGTATTACACCAGGCCCGATGGACACAGATGGCGGGAGCATTCCGCTTCCCCTTCACGCTATCAACCGTTTCTCGCCTTGGGCGTACGGCCCGGTATTTATTGTTCATGATTGGTTCTTTGTCGCACGTAAGTGCAATGTTGAACCAGATACAGACTTTACGTTCGACGACAGCTCAATCCTAATGGCCGAAGCCATCAAAACTCTTATGGAAGTTGGGTTCGAAAATCAGGATGGGGAAATCAAGAAGTTCCCTAAGAATGAGGATACTCTGTACCTAATGTACTTGGCGGTCTCCAGCAGCATTGCGCGAGATGCATGGGATAATCCCGATACCGTTAGATGTCGAGATTGATCTGACATCGAAACCAAATGTCATAAGATTGAAAGAGCCTGAATCGTCAGACAGGCGCGCCGCTAACAAAATTGAGGCGTTCCGCACAGCGGAAGAATTCGCTACAGGCACAAATGCCGCGTGATCGGTTTCGTCCAAGTCAAGCCAAGCCTAAGTGTATGAGTTGCCAACTTTCAAACCCGCGCCGAACGTCAGCAATGAGGGCCGCAAGCGCAGCATACAAGACGACGGTCGAGTGACCGCTTAGGGCCGCGATAGGCGCAAGGCCTAGAACCACTAGCATAAATTACCATGCTAGCTGGATTGTGGATGTGTGGCGCCAACTTCCACAGGAATTTCTTGCAAGGCCCTCCTTATCAAAAACTGAATTGATTCGAGTGTTTTCGGGTTCCTTAGCAAAGATGAGAAGTTTAGCTCCCAAATTGTTCGGCCATCATCACTCGAATCGGAAACCTGTTCAAAACCGACAGTTTTCATAAACCTTCGTCCAGGAAGTGAAAACTCGTCCGCCAAGACTCGGGTCTTCTCAAGAGTCTTTCGCAATACTTCATAAGTGGGCTCTGCACCGTGGAGTACAGTGTTCTTTGACACTAGGTAAAGCATGTGTTTCAAGGCTGCAGCTTGGGCAAAGCCAAGCGTATTTGCACTTCCTTGATACCGATGTTTGATGAATATCGATTGGGCGTAGTAGCAATGAAATTTTGCATCCGGATCAAGTTCCGTAACCGAAAGCCCCCATTCCGAAAGCGTCCCACCTAAATATCTCGATGCCTGCCTCTCTGAAATAGGGAAGATGATGCTGTAGCCTACCGCTTCACCATTTAGCAGAATGATTTGTCCAACTCCATCTGTGACGCTGACCCAATCTTTCATTCGGTCGACGCGTTGGTGAAGTGAGCGGTCGTATCCAGGGAACGCGGCTTCTTCAAAATGAGCAATTTGAAGCAGATCGCCCTCATCGTGGCCGCTTGTAGGTCTCGTGTCCATGGTATCAAAAGCACGGGCAATGACGTCCGCAAACTCTGAAGTTATAGGCCTTGCTGGTGCTGGAGATACGGTCGAAGTTAGCACCGTTCTATATGCACTGGAAGCATACCCAATGGCGCCAGTGAAAAAGCCGAAAGCACTCGTCGTGATGGCGAGCCACGTCCAGTCTGAAAGAAATAGAACTAAGGCAAGAATCTGAGAAAGGTAGAAAAGTTTGGTTGCGTGGTGATTCAAAGCATTTTCTAGTCCAGGTACGAACCGGAAGAACGAAAGACAGCGAGCGATTATAATGGCGACTCGATCGCGTAAAAGGCGCAACGACTCAACTATCAACTCATGCCTCCACTTTTAGAATACCGGCTGATCTACCACTCCATCTCAAGACAGTACTTGCGCTCACCATTCCCGCTCCCACGGCCGTCATTAACAGCATATCCGATGAAGAAATTTTTCCCCGAGACGAAGCTTCTGAGAGAGCTAAGGGTATTGTCGCTGCAGAAGAGTTTCCAAGTTTCTCGATAGTTGAAATTGTTTTCTCGACTGGATGCTTTAGCCCTCTTGCCGTTTCGTTGATCATTCTTTGGTTCGCTTGGTGAGGTATTAGCCAATCAATATCCCTTATGTTCATACCTGACGAATTTAGTGCGTCCGTTGCGACCTCCTTCATCATGTTGACTCCTTGCCTAAATACTCTTTGGCCACTTACCATTTTCATGAGGTGCCGACCTTCGGAAAGTGCCTTCGAAGATGTGGGCTGACGCGAACCTCCAACCTCAACTTGTATAGCATCATAGAATTTCCCATTTGATCCCAAGGCAAATCCTTTCAGGTCATTTGGTTTCCATGGTTCAACAACTAGGCAACCTGCCCCGTCCGAAAAGAGTACAGAAGTTGAAAGGTCGTCAGGATCTAGTCTTTTTGTGAGGACGTTTGCACCTATGACCAAACCAGGTTTTCCTGATGCATCACAATAGTGCGAAAGGATCATCAGACCGTACAAGAAACCCGCACATGCACCAGCGAGATCGATTGCTCCTGGATTTGAAAGGCCAAGCCGCTCCGCTACCAAAGGTGCAGATGGAGGCAAAGGATGATCAGGAGTGCTAGTCGATAGAACAAGAAAGCCCAATTCCCGTCTATCGATGCCGGCAGCCACTATGGCGGCTTCAGCGGCTGCGACCGCCAAGTCGGACGTAGCTTGCTTCGCTTCCGCTTTTGGCCTTGCTTTGATCCCGGTACGATCCGCAACCCATCCGGACTCCAGCTTGAAGCGTTTTTCAATCAGTTCGTTCTCCTCGGTTGCATTTGGTATTGCTCCACCACACCCAATTACTCTCAACGGAAAATCTCCCCATCACAAAGCCGAAAGTGCAGACACAACCCTTTGCATGTCCCCAGTGGTATGCAACGCCATTGGCGCTAATCTCACTCTGCAGGTACCTTTTGGCACAGTTGGTGGCCTGATAGCTGGAGCAAATATGTCCGCGGCTTCGAGCGACTTCGCCGCCTTTTGAGATGCATCAGTGGAGCCATACTGAACTGACAAAAGCGGAGCCCCCTCATCCCCAAGAACTTTCAGACCTAACTCTGCCAACTCGCTCCTGAGGAATGACACATTCGCGATTAGGGCTTTCCGTCGTTCCGGCTCTCGAATGGAGATTTGTATTGCTTCAAGGGCACCTGAAGCCAGTGCAGGAGCCAACGCAGTGCTATGGAGGAACGCCTTTCCTCTGTGCATCACTGTATCAATGAGGTTCTTTGAACCCACAAGGTAACCACCTTGAGACCCGAATGCTTTTGAAAGTGTGCCGATTTGTACCGGCACCTTATCAACAAGGCCAAAGTGTGCCGCTGTGCCGGAGCCGTGGGGACCGACCGTACCGTTTGCGTGAGCATCGTCGACGACGAGAACGGCACCATACTTTTCCGCGAGGAAGACGAGGTCCCTCAAAGGCGCGAACTCACCATCCATGCTAAACACGCCGTCAGTTACAATTACTTTCTTACCTCTGTCTCTATGCTCACGTAGCAGAGTCTCAAGGTGGTCCATATCATTGTGACGAAACAGTCGAACTGTCGAATGCACAACCCGACATCCTTCAACCAAACTAGCGTGGCTCAAAGCATCGCAAAATGCGGTGTCTCTCGGTCCAAGAATTGCTGAAAGCGTCGCTAAGTTGGCAGTATATCCCGAAGAGAAAACAAGTGCAGCCTCTGTACCATGAAGTTGTGAAAGCACATGCTCTAGCTCTACATGTTCTCGAAAGTTTCCTGCGAGGAACCGCGCAGAACCTGCTCCCAGTCCGAATTCTTTGATACCGGCTATTGCTCGCTCGCAAACTCGAGGATCGTTCGCTAGGCCAAGGTAGTTGTTGCTGGCGAGATTCATCATGGGGTTGTCGCTGTCAAACAAGACTTGCGACGAACCCAACGAAAAATCTCTAAGTTCTCGACGTAGTCCACTGCCGTCGATCTTCGACATCACTGTGTGCCAATAGTCCTCCACCCGACCATTCATATGCGTCCACCAATTTTGTGCCTTAACTCCTCAGATAGTCATACTAACCCGAACTACCAATAACCGTTTGGTTGATCAGCGATTTAGTCCCGTAGAAAGGTGAGACGCGTTTTCGTTAGATCGCGCCGGCAATGTCTGCTTCCGGAAAGCTGCAATGCAGCAATGAACCGCACGCTCAGCGTCTGGAATGGGCCGGTGGCGCATTGCAGGCTCTTCACATTGCGACAACGCTGGTTCTTGACCCGGACGTGCCAGTTCTCTTGCGTTCAGCCTGCATCCTTTTCGCAGAAAAATAGCGCGATATAGGGTGGCATGTTATTGTGTGGATCTGCAATGGGATCGCCTTCCACGTCTGTGTATCCTTGACCGATGGTTTCGATGACGCCACGGCTGTATCCCCCGTCGACGAGGCTTAGACTATCCGCGCGGATGTTGGTTCCTTCTCCATCTATGTTGCCCAAGCCGCGGATACCGTGGCGATGCCCAGGCATTTCGTTTGCTTTCAGCGCGTGTGTTTCCCCACCACCAAAATCTCGCCAGCGCCGAAGTGTGAGCGGAATGTCCTGATCACCAATCTGATCAATAGAACCTTGACCAACACCTATGATCATTCTACCTGCCGCCTCAGTGAACTCTGTCCAGCCTTCCGGACATCCTTCGCTCTGGTCAAAAGCGGCCACCAGCCCGGCCAGATTTGTCAAAGCTGTATTAGCAATAATTTCTTGAAAACCGGTGTTCTCAGCGATCCGTTCAGCAAGTCTTTCCACGTCTCCAAGTGCCTGCTGAATCTCATTTGCGGAAGCGGCAGTTCGTTGAAGCTGTGCAAGCGCTAGCGCAGCCTCGTTGGCTCGACCTTCGGCTCGATCTGCTTGATTTTGGATCGCCCGTGTAGATTCATCTGCTCGACCTCTTAATTCACGCATGTCCTCGAAGGTTTCTTGAGATCGCATCTGCAGGACCGTGATGCGTGTTTGAAGCGCGTTAATCTCATTCGTGAGCTGTCTGACAGTGTCCGAAGCTCGTTGTTCGGCTGCGGATGTGGTTCCAGATTGTATGGTTTGCCAGAGTGATACTCCGAAAACGCTAGTGGCAATAACTACGGGAATACCAATCCAAGCAAACATCTGTTTTATCTGTGAGAAGTTGAGATTTTCAGTGGTACCCCTCAGATTCTCAAGTTGCTTCTCGAGCTGGTCAATTCGATACGCGTTGAGTGCGGTTTCGTGACTAAAGTTGGCATCCAAATCCGTATCTGGAGAGCCATCGCCCTTCTTCGTGTCCGCCTCTTTTGAGAAACTGCCAAATTCTTGCTTTGAAGTGGGTTCACCCGGATCATCGCTTTGAGTCATCACAATTCCGATCAAACGAAAGAATCAATGAGGATAGTGCGGCATTACCTCCGCGAGACCTTAGCACACGAGCAGAATTTTCGGAACGGAGTTGACGGGTGGCGTATGAATAGAAGAACTCGGCTCAGTGTTTGCGTAGAATAGACCCTTCGCACTGAAAGGCTGCTTTCGAGATGTTGCAGTGCAGAGCAAGGAACCATCCGCGATGTCCGATTTGGGCCGCCCGATGCTCCACCAATCTCAGAAATCGCAGTTGTCAAATTGGTGGGGTTGGACGAACTTCTTCACGAAGCCAGAATCTTCTCGATTGTGTCCGCCTTCCGATCATCAACTGACGCCTCCAGCCCTCTCCTGATGGCGATATCGACTACAAGCTCTTCCTTCAACGCCGATAGTTTCGCCTGGGTCCACAGACCTAGCATTTCCTCTTTTCTCATCCACATCTTCCCTTTGACCTCTTTGTGTTTATGCAGATCACCCCCAGACACACGATCCCAGAAGCGACCGCCGACATATTGCTCGGCATCATAGGTCTTGACAAAAAACGTACCCAAATCGGCGTCTTGCTCTTCGTTGTCGATCATGAAAGTCAAAAGAACGAATTCGCCGCTTCTCTTCTCGGCTAAGACACTTTTGATAAAAGCATGTGGAATGGGAATATCGATTCCATACTTGTCGCTTCTGTCACCAATAGTTTTAACTTCTTGGTCAAAGTAGAAGACTGGCGCCGTGAGCACATAGGTTTCCAGAACACTATAGTATTCGTTGAGCTCACGGACGGCAATTTCCAGCTCGCCAGATCCCACGGTTAAACTCAGGGCGATGTGGCGACATGTTGGAGAGCAGGAATGTCTCGGAATTTTGGATGTCGGTCTCGTTCAAATTCGCACTAGCGGAGAGGTGCCCGCGATCAAAACCACTGCTCCTATATGCCTCAAGACTGCCTCGGAACCTCTTGGGGATACGCTGATCTGGGCGAAAGTTGTCAAGCCGTTCACCGTCTGTATATTCGATCCCCAGCAAAGACCCAATGGGTTTGATGATCTCGAGCACCCATTTGGCTTGCCGGAAGTACCATGAGTATCCGATAGTGAAATGGCGCCCTTTCAAAACCTGATCACAGACCGGAGTGCCATGACGCAGCTCTCTTTGAATTTGAAATGGATCGTCCACAATAACCCCCAAATATCAGAATAGCCCCTGAGCTTCAGAGCGCCCAGATCGTGCAAATTATGCAGATTCCGTCGATCGGGGCAAATGATGATTGTGAGATTCAGATTCTTGCACGCTTAGGTAGAGCCACGCCGACGCTCAAAGCCAAGCCGATAGGGTTGAGGTAGATATTTGCAGGCATCCTACTAACACCCTTACGTCGGAATGCTGCGGGACAGACCAACGTCCACTATGGGGAGTTGCACTGCGGCGCCAAGTCCTGTGACGGATGTCGGCTCTGGGCCGTTTGCTACCGCCAATGTTGGCTTTCTGCGCCTCGCAGGCGTTTGTGGATTGTGCAACATTTGTTCTTTGGAGCTCCAAAACAGTCCTTCAAATCAGCTCTGCAAATCCTAACCACCGCCCTGACGTCACATACCTCTTTGCAGCGTCCGAGACACTGTCCGCCCCGCCCGCATAGCATGGCCCGCCATCTGCCAAGAGAACCCCGGCGTCGTGCACAGCTCCATAGCCGTTCGATGCCTGGTCGCCGCAACATATGTCAGGTGCTGATCCAAGGTCTTGCTGCCCAGTACATAGGTCCGGTCCACCGTCGAACCTTGGGATTTGTGGATGCTCACCGCATAGCCATGATCGAGGGCGCGGTATTGCGTCGTGGAAACCTGGACGCGGCGATGGCCGTCATCGAGAGCCACCCGCAGGGTTTGGCCGTCGATCGCTTCCACAGTCCCGAGCATGCCGTTCTTGACGCCGATCGCGGGATCGTTTCGGGTGAAGAGAACACGATCGCCCATTGCAAACGCCCGGGCTCCGTGGTCCGTTTCGACAAGCATCTCGCCTTCGAGGTGGCCGGCGGCCTTTCGTCCCGCCCGGATGGCTTGGTTCAGCGCGAAGACGTCGCGCCGGCGATGCGCGAGTGCGAGTTGTGATCCTTCGCCCGTGTCGTCTTCGAGATACGATGCAGCGAGTTTCGTGATGGCGTGATCGGTCGAACGGGCCTCATGGACATGTCCGCGGGCCGCATAAGCTTCCAAACCGGCCGTCAGATCGCCGGCCGCCAGATCCTGGGAGGCCTGCCGCTGCCACTCTGCGCCCTGTCTTCGGATCTCCGTCAAACATGCGTGTTTCTGTCTGGCCAAGACATCCCGAAACGGCGTGCCCGCTTCGATCGGCTGTAGCTGGTCCGGGTCACCGACAAGCACAGCTTTGCAGTTCCGTTTGTCGAGTTCGGCCATGATGCGGCTCAGTTGGCGCGTGCCAACCATGCCGACCTCGTCGATCACCAGGACCGACCCTGGTGGGATCGGCTCGTATCCCGATTGCCAGCTTTTCTCCAGCGACGCGAGGGTGCGGGATTTGATGCCGGAGGCCGATTGCAACCCATCCGCGGCTTTGCCCGCCAGGGAGGCACCATAAACAGCGTAGCCCTCCGCCTCCCAGGCGCGGCGGGCCGTATCCAGGAGGGTGCTCTTGCCCGTCCCCGCCAGACCGACGACACAGGACAGGGCCGACGCCTCGGTCATATGTTCGATCGCCGCGATCTGCTCATCGGAAAGGGCGGCGCCACACGCGTTCAGCTTTCGGTTCGTCGACGCGATCGCCCGGCCTCTATGACCTCTTGCGACGGGAA
>JBCDDS010000080.1:0-16513 GCA_039180185.1 Pseudomonadota bacterium
CCATTTAACGTATGAGTGGGTTATGGGACCCAAGACGCACGGATTCAAGAAAGAGCAGGCATGAAAGTATTGGATTTGGGGCAATTGGATGGCCCTGTGTTGCTTTTCGGTGGCCCTTACTCGAACTTGCAAGCGCTTGAGGCGATAATTGCAGAAGCGGAACGCCGCGGAATCGCGGCCAAAAATACGATTTGCACTGGCGATACCGTCGCTTATTGCGCAAATCCTTCTGAAACGGTGGCTTTGATCCGAGAATTTGGCTGTGCGGTGGTGGCGGGCAATTGCGAGAAACAACTTGCAGCGCATGCGACTGATTGCGGTTGCGGGTTTGAGGAGGGCACGCAATGCGATTTGCTCTCTGCTGGATGGTACGGACATGCGGATCGTCATATTTGTACCGAAGACAGGAACTGGATGGCAGATTTGCCTGACATGATTACCTTTACGCATCTGGGACAGCGTAATGCCGTGATCCATGGTGGATTAAGTGATGTGAGCCGCTTTATCTGGGCTGTCAGCGGACAGGCGGAATTTGACGAGGAAATCTCCCTTGTTCAGGATGCATTGGGATCTATTAATCGTATTATTTCAGGACATTGCGGTATGGCCTTCACGCGGATTATTGATGGAGTGGAATGGCTCAATGCGGGGGTGATCGGTATGCCTGCCAATAATGGCGTGCCGCTTACGGAATATGCGGTCCTACAGGGGGGCAAATCAGAGATTTCGAACCTCACATATGATTACAATGCCGCGTATGAGGCAATGTGCGCCGCCGGCCTAATCCAGGGTTATCATAAGGCGCTTCTGTCCGGTTATTGGCCCTCTGAGGAGGTCTTGCCATCCTCGTTGCGCAAAGCCGCATCCTGAGCCAAAGGGTGTGCCTCAAAAACAAGTTCGCGCAGCTGTTCGTCCAGAACATGCGTGTAAATCTCTGTTGTAGCGACATCGGCATGACCCAGAAGCGTTTGTATCACCCGTAAATCGGCCCCGTTTGACAAAAGATGCGTGGCAAACGCGTGGCGCAATGTGTGTGGGGTCACGTTTTTGGGGGAAACGCCCGCAAATACGGCGATTTCCTTGATCAGCATATAAAATCGGTGCCGCGTCATATGGCCCGCTTTGCCAGATGAGGGAAATAGAAAAGGCGAGGCGGGCACGCCATCTTTCCTTGTTTTTTCTTCCGCCGAATCTCGGATCTCTAACCAATCGTGCAATGCGTCCTGAGCGGACGGGGACAAAGGCACCATGCGCTCTTTATTGCCTTTGCCGCGTACTAATATCATTTCTGGAGTGCCACGCATCGTGGCTACTGGTAGTGATACCAACTCGCTCACACGCATGCCGGTTGCGTAGAGAAGTTCCATCAGACAGGCGTTGCGCGCGCGATCCTTTGGATTTCGGCCCGATTGACGTGCGCCATCCAAAAGCCGGTCAACATCTTCAACAGACAGTGTTTTCGGCAATCGCTGATCGCGACCCGGGCCTTTAATGCGGATCGCGGGATTGTCACCGCGCAGTCTTTCTTCAAAGGCGAAGCGGTAGAGCTGTTTTATCGCCGATAACCTTCTTGCTCGCGTGCTTTTGGCGAGCCCTTGCGCATCGCAATGGACCAGATAGCGTTCAATATCGCTTTGCTCGGCTGATGCGTGATCGCCACCTTCTCTGCTTAACCATTCAGTGAAATCTCCAAGATCGCGCGCATAGGCCGCTATAGTGTTCTGTGATGCACCAAGTTCCGCTGCTTGTGCTTCCAAGAACGCGGAGGTCCAGTCTGCCGAATTCACGTTCTTGCCCGCAAAAGAAGAATCTGCAGAGCAGCCCGACGCGCCGTGTCATCGAGACCCACGGCTCTAAGCGTCGACAGACCTGAAAAAATATCAGTCGTCTGATTTGGGCCCGCTGCGTCAAGTTGGAGTGCGGCGGACAGAATTGCCTGACCTAGCCGCCCCTCGGAAAGCATGCCGGAATGACCCAAGGAGGGCTCAGTGGACGCAAACGCGTCAGCCACTGCGCGCGCCGCGGCGGAGCGGGCAAGCGTGCGATCGGGCATGTCATTCACAAGACCCAGGAGAAACTGATCAGAAGTCGAAACTGGTGCGTAGTTCTGCGCCAATCGTTGATAGTCTGGTGATAACAGAGCCATTTCAAAGGCGGCGATGCGCGCGCGACCCGTCAGTTCATGACGTGAGAGTCTTTCTGCGAAAAGTGTGGCAAATGCTACGGCCAAACGTTCTTGACGCATGGCTTGCCATAGTAGTGGAAGTTCCGAGTTCAAAGCAGCGCGGTCGTTTTGCGACAACGCTAAATCGAGCGCTTGAACAGCGCGGACGCGATCCCAAACGCCGCCTGAGGCTGATGCTCGTTTTTGTGTGTAAAGACCTAGAAGTTGGTTGGCGGGCAGGGCACCGGTTCGTGTCAGTCTTTCCGCCGCTTCGATCTCCGCCTTCCAGCCGGACAGTCCGCGCAAGTCCGCAACTGCGTAATCGCGTGACAAATTACGTGTGGGCAGGGGTGCGCCTGCAGTTTCGTATAGACGGAATAACAGCGGCGTTACCGGAGCACCCGATTTTGGGCCTGGGGTCGCATCAGCCAGCTCAGGATCGAGATACTGGGCTAAGAGCGCATCTGTAGTCGCATCCAGTAGGCCGAGCGCACTGGCGCTGTCGTACGTCAAAGCAGCGGTGGCCCAATCGCCGCTCTGCGCTGCGCAGTAAATCCGAACATCATATCGTTTTGTCAGGTTTGGCGTTTTGCTCAAAACCGAACAAGGTGCAGCTTCGGCTCCGCTCAAAAGTGATAGATCTAGCCACTGTTCGAACAGTTCCGGTTGAGCTGGTCCGGCTTGCTCAGTGAGTGCGAGTGCGGGCTCTACCGCGCCATATCTGCGGAGCGTATCCAATCTTGCATTCAAGAAACGTGCCCGGCCTGTGGCGTCTGCGGGTGGTTCTGTCTCTGCAAGTAGGAGTGTGTAATATAGCGACTGCATTGCAGGAATTGGATCCGACGGCAGTCTTGCGATTAGCGCGATAAGTGTGTCTGCAGTGCTTGCCGTCCAAAGTGACGTTGGTAACCCTGTTGATGAGGCGGGTAATAGCCCGGCGGCGCCTGGTCTTGCGGTTTCAATAGCTGTGACTTCGACGCCCGGTGTGACAATGCCGACGCCTTCCCCAGTGTCAGGCAGTGGAGACACCAATGGTTGAGCCACGGTTATCGGCGCAGGATCCTTTAGCCAGTCAATCGCCGTTAGCGGCTCACTAGCGTGACCCTGCGTTGCGATTAACGTGTAAAGACCAATTGCGCTAAGACGATTCAAGAATGATTTCCTGCCGAATTTCTTCTTCAGGTGGAGAGAAATCAGCGCCAAAGAATGGACCGATATAGGCATATCCCGTTAACCCTATGAACCCAATCACACCAAGGTAAAGTAACCATTTGATGAGCCGCAGCATATTAATTCCGCCTGTTTCACTGCTTGATTACGCTAACTTATAACTGGCCTTTTGCATAAGATCACGTCATTCAGTGCAGGAATTGTTGGATTGAGCACAGGAGCGCCGAGCATTGGCGTGTAAAACCCCGAGCAGATTGAAAAAAACCGTAGTCATGGTCGGTATGATGGGGGCCGGCAAAACCGCAGTTGGAAAATGCCTCGCGGCCCAACTTGATGTACCTTTCGTGGATTCCGACGAAGAAATCGTCGCCGCGGCGAATATGAGCATTGCGGAAATTTTTGAGCGTGACGGAGAGGCTTTTTTTCGTGATCGCGAGACCGAAGTCATAGAGCGACTGCTCGTTTCAGAACCGCGCATCATATCCGCAGGAGGTGGGCTATTTCTGTTGCAGCGTAACCGAGATTTGATATCCAAATATGGTGTGTCTCTTTGGTTGAAAGCGGATCTTGCTCTTTTGTGGTCAAGGGTACGACACAAAAACACCCGTCCGTTACTGCGCACGGAAAATCCTCACGCCACCTTGTCTACGTTGCTAAAGGAGCGCAGCCCCTTTTATGAATTGGCGGATGTGAGCGTGGAAACAAAACCTGCTTTCTCCATAGAAGCGACGGCGAAAGCGGCGCAGAAGGCATTGGCGCAACGTCAAGACGTCCTGGAGGAGATCGGATGATGGAAACCGTGCACGTACCGTTGGGTGATCGTGCCTATGATGTTTTGATCGGACCCGAGCTATTGCATCAGGCTGGCAATCTACTGCAACCGCTGCTCGCGCGACCGAAAGTGGCAATTGTCACAGACGAAACAGTGGCCGTTCTACACCTTGAGACACTGCAAAACGCATTGGAAAATGAAGGAATTTCGCACAGTACGTTGAGCCTGCCAGCGGGAGAGAGCACTAAGTCATGGCCGCATTTTGAAACATGCGTCGAATGGCTTTTGGCCGAAAAAGTCGAACGCAATGACATTGTAGTCGCGCTCGGCGGAGGGGTAATCGGAGATCTCGTCGGTTTTGCGTCTGCTGTGCTGCGACGTGGGGTGCGATTTGTGCAGATACCAACCAGTCTTCTCGCACAGGTTGACAGCTCTGTTGGAGGAAAAACTGGTATCAACGCACCGCAGGGCAAGAACCTCATTGGCGCGTTTCATCAACCGAGCATGGTTCTGGCTGACACAAAGGTGCTTGGCACCTTGAGTGAGCGGGATTTTTTAGCTGGATATGGCGAGGTTGTGAAATACGGCCTTCTCGGAGATAATGAATTTTTCCAATGGCTTGAGGATAGTGGCTCATCCATTTCCAAAGGGGATATGAACGCAAGGGTCAGCGCGGTTAAGCGTTCAGTGGAAATCAAGGCCGAAATCGTTGCGAGAGACGAGACTGAACAAGGTGAGCGGGCGCTTCTCAACCTTGGTCACACCTTCTGTCACGCATTGGAGGCAGCGACCGGATATAGTGACCGTCTCATGCATGGTGAAGGCGTAGCCATCGGTTGCGCGTTGGCATTTGAGCTGTCGTCTCGATTGGGGCTCTGCGCTCAGGAATGTCCTAGCCGGGTTCGCGCGCACTTGCGAGATATGGGAATGAAAGTCGATCTTTCTGACATCGAAGGTGATCTGCCAAATGCAAACGCGCTCATCGGCTTGATGGGCCAGGACAAGAAGGTGATGGATGGTAAGCTGCGTTTTGTCCTCGCACGCGGCATTGGCGATGCTTTTGTCGCAGACGACGTTGACATGAGTGTGGTCAAAAGACTTTTGGAAGATGCGTTAAGCATCTGACGTTAAACGTTTTTACCCTTTAGAAGCCAGCCAAAGAGAGCAACAGAAATCGCCGCGCCGATGAACTCCGCTGCTATGAAGCCGGGCAAGTCCATTGGCCGGATACCAGAGAATGTGTCAGTAAAAGCGCGCGATATGGCGACCGCCGGATTGGCGAAAGATGTAGATGCGGTGAACCAATACGCCGCTGTAATGTAGAAACCGACAAGCGCGGGTACGGCATCCGCCTTAAACCGCAAGCCGCCGAGGATAACCCCGACCAAGCCGAAGGTCGCCACTACTTCGGCAAACCATTGATCAGGACCGGTTCGTACCGTCTGAGAGACCTGCAGCAGTTCGAGCGCAAACATCCCATGCGCCACGAAAGTGCCGAGAATACCGCCCGCGATCTGAGCCAACATATAGAGCAGGGCGTCTGAAACCGAAACTTCTCGACGCAGCAGAAAGGCAAAGCTCACAGCCGGATTGAAATGCGCGCCTGAAATGGGTCCAAGAATGGTGATTAGCACAAATAGGATGGCGCCTGTAGGAATCGTGTTGCCCAAGAGCGCGACAGCCACATCATCCGTCAGTTGATCCGCCATGATGCCGGAGCCAACAACAGTGCACACCAAGAAAAGCGTACCCAGGAATTCAGCGACTAGGCGGCGGGAAAGATCAAATTGCATTGGTCTTGGGCATTCTTTTGCGGATCATTACCGCCAATCTCATTAAGTTAAAGCAAGAGCGCAAGCGTGCTGTGCTCGACGGTCTCGATAGTTTTTAAATCGCTCGCGCATTTGTTGAAAACTCCGATATGACGTACGCTCAGCAATATTCGATAGGAGCACGTTATTATCTTTCTTATCCGGTTCTCGATCGCGTTTTTCCTCGTCGCGCCTCTTATGGGCTGTGAAGATGACAGTGTCATGAAAGCCAGAGGCACGTTGCCCAAGGAAACCCAAATGGCAATCTTTACAGACTGCGCGAAACAGAAGGGTTTCTTGGCGGGTTGGCTGAACCTTCATAAGTTGAAGTCAACCCATGGGCAGTATTATGCTGTTGGATCTGATGGAAGCGGCGTGACTGTCGGAGAGGCTTTCGGCCTTAATCGATGCGCGTGGGAAAAGATGGATGAAATCCTCGCGGCGGACGAGGCTCAGAACCCGACGTAGCGTTGCACTATCAAAAGTGATTTTTGCTCAGACAGGCGCGAGGTCACCTGCTGATCTTTACCAACGCGTGCCGCTTTTTGCCGGCCGAAAGCTTGATCGGGTCGCTCAAAGCATGGGTATCCAGCATCAGACGCGGGTCATTGAGCGGTGCATCATCGAGCCTGGCTCCGTTTTCCGCGATGAGACGCTTGGCCTCCTTGCCCGATTTGGCGAGGCCTGACCGCACTAGAAGTTGCACAATCGAAATCCCGTCGCCCACATCATCCGCTGAAAGCTCTAATGTCGGAAGGTCGTCCCCGACGCCGCCCTTTTCGAACACGTCGCGTGCCGTAGTTTCTGCCATCGCCGCCGCCTCAGCGCCATGCAGGAGCGTTGTAACCTCGTTGGCGAGAACTATCTTCGCCTCGTTGATCTCTGAGCCGACTAGCGCGCCAAGCCTGTCGCATTCGTCAACGGGCAATTCGGTGAACATCTTCAGGAACTTGCCCGTATCGGCATCATCCACATTCCGCCACCATTGCCAGAACTCATAGCTCGACATCATGTCTTCGTTGAGCCAGACCGCGCCGTCCGCTGATTTCCCCATCTTTTTACCATCGGAGCGCGTCACGAGCGGCGTGGTGAGCCCAAACGCGGTCTTACCTTCCACGCGACGGATCAAGTCCGTGCCGGAAACGATATTGCCCCACTGATCGCTGCCGCCCATCTGCAGCACACAATCAAAGCGACGGTTGAGTTCCAGAAAGTCATAGGCCTGCAGCAGCATGTAGTTGAATTCGATGAAAGACAGCGCCTGTTCCCGATCGAGACGCGATTTCACGGATTCAAAGGCAAGCAAACGGTTGATGGTGAAATGCTTGCCGATATCGCGCAGGAAATCGATGTAACCCAGTTTATCTAGCCACTCTGCATTGTTCACCAGGGGCGAATCCGTCGGCCCGTCGCCATAGGAGATAAAACGCGAAAACACCTGACGAATGCCGACTTCATTCGCCTCGATCTGTTCGACAGACAGGATTTTGCGCATTTCATCCTTACCGGAAGGATCGCCGACCTTGGTCGTCCCGCCGCCCATCAGAGTGATCGGACGGTGCCCTGTTCTCTGCATCCAGCGCAGCAACATGATTTGAACCAAATTGCCGATGTGAAGGCTTGTCGCGGTCAGATCAAAACCAATATAACCTGTGACCGAACCGTTTCGAAACGTAACGTCCAGCGTCTCAAGATCGGTGCAGTCTGCGAGGAACCCACGCTGGGTGATCTCGCGCAGAAAATCCGATTTCGGCGTATAGGTCATATCGCTTGTCCCAAACTCGATTGCGCGGCATGTATAGGGGCGGTTTAGGCGAAGGGAAAGGCCATGTCGAAGCCCCTGTTGCAGGCGGGTCCGGTTTGGGCGCTTGGCACCATGTCTGGCACGTCGCTTGACGGCGTCGATGCAGCCATGGTGCTGACCGATGGCGAAGTAATCTTCGATTTCGGCCAAAGCAGCTATCGCGCCTATTCTGCCGAAGAACAGGCAGTTTTGCGATCTGGCCTGGGGTATTGGCCCGAGGAACTGGGCCAAGAGATCTTGCCACTTATCCAGCAGACCCATCTAGATGCATTGTCCGGCTTCGAAGGGGCCGAGCTGATCGGGTTTCACGGCCAAACCTTAACGCATGATCCAAAAGGGCGCGGCACCCATCAGGCAGGCGATGGCGCTGCGCTTGCATTGCACTTGGACCTGCCCGTGGTTTGGGATTTTCGAACGGCAGATGTCGAACTGGGCGGCGAGGGCGCGCCTTTGGCCCCGTTTTTTCACTTTGCGTGCGCTAAATGGATTGGCGCTGAACGCCCGCTGGCTTTCGTCAATCTGGGTGGTGTGGGCAACATCACCTGGATCGATCCGACAAAGGAAAGCCCAGTTGAAGAGGGTGCATTGCTGGCCTTTGATACTGGTCCGGCAAATGCACCGATCAACGATCTTTTGATGGAACGGCGCAACGAACCGTTTGATCGTGATGGCGCGCTGGCGCTGAAAGGTAAGGTGAAGGAAGGGGCGATTGAACGCTTTCTCAGAGACCCATTTTTTCGTCGTATCCCGCCAAAGTCGCTCGATCGAGACGCCTTCGCCAAGCTCAAGAAAGAGATTGCGGACCTTAGTGATGCTGACGCCGCAGCGACCTTGACCGGGATTGCTGCCGCTGGCGTATTGCAAGCGATGGAGCATTGCCCGATACCGCCTGAACGACTGCTGATTACCGGCGGAGGACGTAACAACCCAATTTTGATGGCTATGCTGCGGGCGGCGATTGACGCGAAGGTTGACCCTGTAGAGGCCGTCGGTCTCGATGGGGATATGCTGGAGGCGCAGGCCTTTGCACATTTGGCCGTGCGTGTCTTACGCGGATTGCCGACATCATGCCCCGCGACAACGGGGGTCAGCGCTGCAGTTGGTGGTGGCACGGTAAGCTGGCCCAATAAGAAGCAGAAGGCGCTGTCATGACCTATATGCTTGACGCACCGGCACAAACTCAGCTTGGTCTGATCGTGCTTTCTACGGATGAGACGCTGGAACTAGAGGCCAGACAGTTGCTAGCGGGGCGCGAGCTGCAACTTTTTCATTCCCGAATATTTTCTGCAAATGCGGTGACGCAGGGTTCGTTGCGCGATATGGAGAAGCGCTTAAGCGAAACGGCGGCGCTTTTGCCTGAAGGCGTCAAAGTGATTGGCTATGGCTGCACATCGGCCTCCGTGATGATTGGCTCCGACGGAGTGGAGCGGCAAGTCCATGCCGGAAAACCGGATGTTGCAGTAACCAATCCTATGCGCGCAGTCACCGCCGCGCTGGAGCATCTCGGCGCACGCCGCATTGCCATGCTGACACCCTATACAAAGACAGTGGCCGATCCGATGCGGGCACATCTTTCGGAGCAGGATATCGAAATTGTCCGAAGCTTCGATTTCGGTGAAGAGGATGATCGCCGGGTGGCGCGGATTTCTGAGGCGTCCACACGTGAGGCCGTGCAGAAACTGGTCGCGGACGGCGGTGTTGACGCAGTGTTCGCAAGCTGCACCAACCTTCGGACATTTGGTGTGATTGACGCCATTGAAGCCGAAACGGGCCTGCCGATGCTGAGCTCTAATCAAGCGTTGCTGTGGCATATGCTGCAACTGGCGGGGCAAGACGCGTCTAATTGGGGGCCTGGCCGGTTGTTTGGGAACACAATTCATGTCTGAGAAGAAACAACATCCGGCGACAATTGCTGCAAGGGGCGCAGGTGCGACGGACACCTCAACCGCCGGGATTGTTCCTGCGATTAGCCCTTCGACCACCTTCCTGCGTGATACCGATTACGATCTGATCCAGCCACAAAATTCCTATGGCCGCGATCACAATGAGACGGTGCGCCAGGTGGAAGAGGTGATACGCCGTCTTGAAGGTGCGGCGGCAACCCGTGCCTTTCCGTCGGGTATGGCGGCGGCTTCGGCGTTGATGCGGACGGTGCGAAGTGGCGGTCGGATTGTGCTCCAAAGCGGTATCTACCACGGTGTCACAAGTTTCGCGCGCGGCTACGCGGCAAGACGTGGAATCACGCTCGATGAGGTGGATACGTCTCAAATTTCTGAGCTGGAGTACGCCTGTAAATCAACGGCTGATCTGGTCTGGATCGAAGTACCCTCCAATCCATGGTTGAAGACCACCGATATCGCGATCGCCGCAAAGCTTGCCCATGACTGCGGTGCTGTCCTGTGTGTCGATGCCACTGCTGCAACACCCATTTTGCTCAGGCCTCTGCGGTTTGGCGCGGATTTCGTGATGCATTCGGCGACCAAGGCGATCAACGGTCATTCTGACGTATTGGCTGGGTTATTGTCATGTGCTGATGAGACCCACACAGTGTGGCAGGCGGTGCTCGAGGATCGTCACAGGGCAGGGGCCATTCTTGGCGCGTTTGAGGCTTGGCTGTTGCTGCGCGGAGCACGCACGCTGGCCTTGCGCGTTGAACGCATGAGTGCCAACGCATTGGAATTGGCGCGGCGGCTTGATGCGCATAACGGTATTGAACAGGTGTTTTATCCCGGATTGGAAAGCCACGTGGGCCATAATTTGGCAAAGACGCAGATGCGCGGTGGGTTTGGGTATCTGATGTCCGTGTTGGTCAAAGGTGGGCATGAGGCCGCGGCGCATGTTGCATCTCGGTTGGAGGTTTTCGAGCGCGCGACGTCCTTGGGTGGCGTTGAAAGCCTGATAGAGCATCGACACATCGTTGAGCCGCAATCGGACCTGCCGGAAAACCTGCTGCGCTTGAGTGTGGGCATCGAGGATATCGAGGATTTGTGGGGCGATTTACGAAACGCCTTGGAATGAAGGAGCCGGACCATGTCTTTGCAGGATGTTGATTGGAGCGAGCTTCCGATGCCGGAGGATGACGGCGGGGCGGAGCAACTGATAGGGCGACATCTTCCATCAGTGAAGCTTGCCTCGACAGCAGGCGGTGATGTGGCGCTGCCGCTTCTGGAGGGGATCACAGTGATCTATGCCTACCCCATGACGGGCAGGCCTGACACGCCACTGCCTGATGGTTGGGACATGATCCCCGGCGCGCGCGGCTGCACACCACAATCCTGCGCCTTCCGCGACCACTTCGCCGAGTTGAAGGAGCTGGGTGTCAGCAATCTCTTCGGTCTCTCCACGCAAGACAACGCCTATCAAGCGGAGGCGGCCGAACGGCTGCATCTGCCATTCCCGCTCCTGTCTGATGTCGATCTTGTGCTCACTGTTGCGTTAAAACTGCCGAGCTTTGAGGTGGACGGCAAACGATTATTGCGGCGCCTGACGATGATTATTGAGGACGACAAGATCGTTCACGTGCGTTATCCCGTCTTCCCGCCCGACGAGGATGCAGGGCATGTGATGAATTGGCTCAAGGCGCGACAAAGCAACTAGAATCCCGGATCGGTCACATCCGTCTCGCGTCCATACTCCATCAACCTCGCGCGCAACATACGTGTTTCAGGCGCGCCGGATTCCAAAGCAAACACATAAGCATGGGTGAGGTAAAAGCACGCTGCATCCACATCATTTGAGCTGTCGGCGGCTTGCGTATATAGCCGCACCAGCGCCCGCGTGTCGTGGGCTTCATGCGCGGCCATCATTTGCGCGTCGAGCGCTTCGCTCATTCGGCTGCGCGCGACTTAAACCTGTGCGCGTCCACCTGGCCGGCGACCCAGTCGTGGAAGCAATGCGTTGGGCTATCCATCACTGGAGAAAACCTTCCGCCATCAAACATATCAGCGTGACGGCCCCGCTGCATACCTTCAACGACGAAGATGTCTTCCTCGAACACCGTTTTCCACATTGCTGTGTTGGTTCTCCGCAGCTCATCACTTGTCTTCGGTACCGAATAGTAGAGGTGGATGTGCTCTACTGTCTTGTCGAGCCCTTTCGGCTCCAGAATGATCGCAAAAGCATGGTCGCGATGCACGCCAAGCAGGACGTTGGGATAAATCGCAATATATTCTGCTTGTTCGTTCCACTTCTCGCCAACCTCTTCAAAGTCAGGGAACATATCCCCTGCGTCACTCTTAAGCTGACGATACACCAGCGTGCCTTGGCCGGAATATTGACCGGGCTTTTCGATGTTGTAGTGATCCTCCAGCCGCGAATAGCTATTCAGGCCTGGATGCACCCAGGGCAGGTGATAGCTTTCACAATAGTTCTCAACTGCAAGCTTCCAGTTCGTGTCAACCTCAAGTTCGAACTTGCTGTCTGTGCCGCCGTGATAAAGCGGCTTGTCGAACTCCACCCAGCGTTCAATCAAATCGGCCATCGCATCTTCAAAAGCGGGTGCATCGCCGGAAAGATTGACCCAAACCACGTCGCGCCAGATATGGCTGCGCACCTCAAAGAGGCCAAGGTTCTCACGCTCGATGGCTTCGTGGGTGTTGTGGCCGGGACCACCTACATGCGGGGTAGAGACAAGCTCACCCTTGGTCGAATAACACCAGGAATGATAGGGACAGCGGATCGCTCCGCGGATTTTCTTTGGCTCTTCGACGAGGATCATGCCGCGGTGGCGGCAAATATTTTGAAATACACGCACATCTCCGGCTTTGTCCCGCAGCAATAGAAGCGGCGTTCCCAGAAAGCTGATAGGAACTGCATCACCGGGCTCTGGTACGTCTGCGGCAACTGCAAGACCAGCCCACTGTGAATAGAGCAAGGCTTGCTTTTCTTCCTCAAATACCGCCGGGTCAATGTAGTGAGCGTTGGGTAAACCATTGGCCTGTTCCACGGATTTACGAACGCTGGACAGATCAGTGATTTCGGCTGGCATCGGAGCACTCCTTGGCTGGGCTCTTCTTATTTAGCGTTGCAGCTTTGTAAAGGAACCGCCCTTAGGCGACGTAACTTTACGTTTTGCGACGCTTTGCACTCAGCGGAATTCTTCGGAAAGCCTTAGCAGTCGCGCGTGAAAAGGCGGCACGTCCTCCAAAGAAACCAAACCTGCGGACCGTGCTGTTGCCAAAGCGACCCCGATGTCATTTCCAATGTATTCATAGACCATGCGAGTAGCGCGCCGACCCGTGATTTTCTCTCTTACCGTCCTCGTTGCGTAACCTTCCCAAATATTGGATTGAAACGACGTTTCCGCATTTAGAAAGTTGAATGAACACGCCATGGAGTCCCGATGCGTAACCAAGGCAATCACGCCTTCCTGCTGTCGCATCATCAAACCGCGATATTCGCGATGTTGAGGTGTTGTGAGCAAGCCCTGAACGCGCATTGCGGATCTCGGTTCGTACCCTCTTAGAAACGTGAAGTTGTCCTCTCTCCAGACAAAAACGAGACCTGTTGTGAAACGATCGTCGTCTATGAAACTGCGTCGCACAAAACGATAGAAACCGCTCGGGAAAACATTTTCAGGCAGCCTTGTAGGTTTTTCCCCGAAGAAGCTTTTGAGGTTCGGATGAGAGATGAGATCGGACGAAGTGGTCGCGAGCTGGTCCAAAGGTTGAAGTAAGATGCGTCCATCGACATCGAAAAACTGACATATCTGGTGCAAAATGTCCGGTCTTGGAAAGCTCTCACCTGTGAGATATCGGTTGAATTGCGTGCGGTTGATCCCAAGCTCACGACATAGAGCTGCGATGGATTTATAGGGCGCACTAAGTTGCCGTAAATTGTCTCCAAAAATACGTCTGATCTCTGCCGGATTTTGAGATTTTAAAGCCACGCTTTTTGGCGTCTGCGTTGTCAATTTAGCTTCCACTTCTGTGGCAGGAGTGATTACCTATACGCTTTTATGATGACAAAATGTGCACGCTACACGGCAAAAGTTCGCCTTTAAATGGCATTATGATGCTATATTGCGTCAACTTCAAGCCGAGTGGACACAATTTAAGCGGCACTTCGAGCAAATTAGTCCGTTCCTATCTGGAGGACTTGGTTTAACGTAAATAACGGACACCTGGTTTGGGCAAATACGGGGTGGAAATGCACGGTGTAATTTTATGGGGAGATCAGCGCTGCGACAGAGCGCTCATCTGGTGCGAAGATCACGGTTCATTGGCATTCTATAATGCACCATCCGTTATCGAAGGTGACCGTGTGCAGTTTGATGCGGGTGACTTGGTGCAGTTCGACGTTCAGGATGGCGATGATATGCGCTTAGCCACGAACCTTAGTGTCGTTGCTACGGAAGAGTTTCCGTATCTCGCCTCTCAGTTGAAAGACGCGATGCATGACACGGGAAGAAACCCGTCCGCGCAAGAAGTTGCTGCTGATAAGAAAGTCGTCGCGCTCAAAAGACCAAAACAGCCGCGCATGTATAACGCACTTCAGAACAAAACAGCCTTTAATTCATGATATTCTAAACGACCTTAACCGCGCAACAAGGCGGCAACGCCGGTGCGCGCAACTTCATCCAATCCTAACGGACGCATAAGGTCTGCGAAAGCATCGACCTTTTCTGGAGTTCCCGTAATTTCAAAAACAAAGCTATCGAGCGTACTATCGACCACGTTAGCACGAAAAATATCAGCAAGCCTGAGTGCCTCAACCCGCTTCTCGCCTTCGCCAGTAACCCGTAGCAGGGCAAGCTCGCGTTCGACAGAAGGGCCTTCTACGGTCAAGTCATGAACATCATGTACCACTACAATGCGCCCAAGTTGGGCCTTGATTTGTTCAATGATCTGAGGCGTGCCTGTGGTTACGATTGTGATCCGAGATGTGTGACCAGTATGGTCCACTTCGGCCACTGTCAGGCTGTCAATGTTATAGCCACGCCCAGAAAACAGCCCGATCACCCGGGCCAAAACACCAGGCTCGTTATCTACAATAACCGCCAGAGTATGGCTTTCAGGAGTGTCTGAAAAATTGGGCCTCAAATTGTAGGCTGAGTGGCTAGAAGCGCCTTTTTTGATTTTTAGAGCGGACATATCTTATCGTGTTTCTTTATTTGCAGTGCAAAGCATCGTTTCCGGCATTCATGTGTTTTTGACACCAAGAATGTGGGCGAGCAACTCATTTCCCTTCAAGAACTCGGCCTCTATATCTGAACCAGTGCCTTCTTGCGTATGGCGGGTCGTATCCTCGAAAATCGTTTTGTAGACCAATTTGCGCCATTCGGTGCCTGACAGACGCTGGTCCAGAATAGAACCCATACCTTGAACGGTGCGCACTAAGGTCATCAAAGACCCTGTGGTGAGGTGCTCATTGATGTCAAAACTGACGCGATTGGGCACCTCGACCAACATATCTTTGTCCGGATCAACCATTACACCAGAACAGCGCCGCCTGCGTCTATCGCATCCTTGGTAGATGCGTTTTCGCCGAGCAGCATTTCATTGTGCGCCTTACCGGATGGGATCATAGGGAAGCAGTTTTCATGCTTCTCGACCAGACAGTCAAAGATTACCGGACCGTCATAATTGATCATCTCCATGATCGCGTCATCGAGATCTGCCGGGTCCTTACACAAGATACCTTTGCAGCCGAACGCCTCTGCCAGTTTAACAAAGTCGGGCAGGGCCTCTGACCAGCTATGCGAATAGCGTTCGCCGTGCAGCAATTCCTGCCACTGGCGCACCATGCCAAGCCGTTCGTTGTTGAGGATGAACTGTTTGACTGGCAAACGGAACTGTACGGCTGTGCCCATCTCCTGCATGTTCATCAGCCAAGACGCTTCGCCCGCCACATTGATGACAAGTGCATCCGGATGGGCAACCTGCACCCCAATGGAGGCTGGCGTACCGTAGCCCATTGTGCCTAACCCGCCTGATGTCATCCAGCGATGTGGATCTTCAAAACCCATGTACTGGGCCGCCCACATCTGATGCTGACCGACCTCTGTACAAATGTAACGATCATGGTCCTTGGTCAGGGCCTCAAGCCGTTCAACCGCGTACTGCGGCTTGATCGTTTTGCCTTCTTGCGAGAAGGCAAGGCAGTTGACCTTGCGCCAGTTGTTTATTTCTGACCACCAATCGCCAATTGCCTTCTGGTTGGTTTTCGATCCGCGTTCGCGCCAGATTTCCAGAACTTGGCGCAGCACTATGGTGACATCTCCGACAATCGGAAAGTCTGTCTTGATCACCTTATTGATAGACGAAGGGTCAATGTCGATATGCGCTCTCCGAGAGTTCGGTGAAAATGCATCAATCCGACCAGTGATCCTGTCGTCAAAACGTGCGCCGATGTTGATCATGAGATCACAATCATGCATCGCCAGGTTGGCTTCATAGAGCCCATGCATACCCAGCATTCCGAGCCAATGCTTGCCGGATGCCGGATAGGCGCCAAGACCCATTAGAGTTGAGGTGATCGGAAAACCGGTTTCGCTGACCAGTTCGCGCAGTAAAGAGCTTGCTTCTGCACCAGAGTTGATAACGCCTCCGCCGGTGTAGAAAACAGGGCGCTCAGCGGTTTCCATTGCTTCAACCAAACGTGCAATGGTTTCCTCATCACCCTTGGTTTGTGGCCGGTAGTGTCCTGTATGAGCCTTGTCCGGTGGCGTGTAAGCGCCCGAGGCAAACTGCACATCTTTTGGAATATCAACCAAAACCGGACCCGGGCGACCCGAGGTCGCGACATGGAAGGCCTGATGAATCGTATCCGCCAAACTATCAGTATCTGAAACA
>JBCDDS010000081.1:0-16494 GCA_039180185.1 Pseudomonadota bacterium
CAGCGATAGTCGCGGCGTTTGAAGCATCAACCGGACATCTCGGCGATCGGATGATTTCCGCATTGCGTGCAGGTCGAGCAGCAGGAGGCGAAGCAGGACCGGGTCATTCCGCGGGGCTAATGCTCGTCGACAGAGTTCCTTGGCCCGTCGCGGACTTGCGCTGCGACTGGACGGATGATTGCCCTATTGAAGCAGTTGCAGCGGCATGGGAAATTTATAAGCCACAGTTGAATGCATACGTGCAGCGTGCGCTCGATCCGAGTGCTGCCCCCTCTTATGGCGTTCCGGGAGATCAATGATGACAGACATGACCTTCGAAAAATGGAAGGCCGAGGCCGCAGGGCTTTCTATTCGCGATCAAGCTTTCATTGACGGCAAATTCGTAGATGCCACATCAGGCAAGCGGTTCTCGAGCATCAATCCGGCCACGGGCTCTGTGCTCGCAGAGGTTGCCGAGGGTGACGCTGCCGACATCAATGCCGCTGTCACCGCGGCACGGCGCGCCTTCGATGATGGCCGCTGGTCTCGCCTGCCACCTGGAGACCGTAAGGCCGTCTTGCTCAAACTTGCTGATCTAATCCGCGAAAATCTCAAGGAAATGGCTCTGTTAGACAGCCTTGATATGGGCAAGCTAGTGCAGGACGCGGTGACAATAGACGCGCCCGGATCGGCCCATTTCTTTCAATGGTATGCTGAGGCTATCGACAAGGTTTATGATGAGGTCGCGCCGACAGGCCCGGGCGACCTTGCGCTGATCGCCCGTGTGCCACTTGGGGTCGTCGGCGCGGTTGTGCCTTGGAATTTCCCACTCGATATGGCCACGTGGAAGGCGGCCGCTGCCCTAGCGGCGGGAAACTCTGTTGTATTGAAGCCTGCTGAGCAATCGCCCTTGTCAGCGCTTCGTCTCGCGGAGTTAGCTGCTGAAGCAGGGGTTCCCGATGGTGTATTCAATGTTGTGCCAGGGTATGGACCCACTGCCGGTAAGGCATTGGGCATACATATGGACGTCGATTGCCTAGCCTTCACTGGTTCTACAGCAATTGGCAAAAAGTTCATGGAATATGCGGGTCAGTCGAACATGAAGCCTGTCTGGCCTGAGACAGGAGGTAAAAGCCCAAACCTCATTTTCGCGGATTGCGAAGACTTGGAGGCTGCGGCAGACATGGCTGCTTTCGGGATTTTCTTCAATCAAGGCGAAGTTTGTTCGGCAAATTCGCGTCTCTACGTCGAACGTTCAATCAAAGACAAGGTTCTCGAAAAGATGGTCGCGCGTGCAAATACAGCGCAACCCGGTGACCCGCTTGATCCTGCGTCAAAGATGGGTGCCATAGTAGATGAAACACAAACTCAGGGCATTATGGGTTTTGTCGAGGCTGGAAAAAGTTCTGCCAAGCTTGTGACGGGCGGTGATCGGGTCACTATCAATGGCAAGGGCTGTTTCGTTGAACCCACGATCTTTGAAACCAGTCATGACAACCCGCTTGCGCGCGACGAGATTTTCGGGCCGGTGCTCTCAGTGATCCCGTTTGACAGCGAGGATGAGGCGATCGCGATGGCCAATGACAGTGTTTACGGGCTTGCCGCCTCGGTTTGGACTGATAACCTATCGCGCGCGATCCGGGTGGCCGATAAGCTTCATGCTGGCACCGTATCGGTCAATACGGTCGACGCGCTCTCGGCACAAACACCCTTCGGTGGCATGAAGCAATCGGGGTTCGGACGTGATCTGTCACTGCATTCTTTTGACAAATACACAGCCTTGAAGACCACTTGGATTAAGTACAAGACTTAGAAAGTTTTGAAATCCAAGGATTTTGGCATGCTGCGCTATACACTAAGGCAGCTTGAGTACTTTGTCGCGGTTGGAGAAACCGGCAGCATCGCGCGCGCCTCGGAGCGGATAAATGTCTCCTCTCCGTCAATCTCTTCGGCCATCTCGCAGCTCGAACAAGAATTTGGCCTGCCCCTTTTTGTTAGACAGCACGCACAAGGCCTCTCACTGACGCAGCCTGGGCGAGAGTTACTGGTGCAAGCAAAGCTTATTCTGAAGGAAGCAGATGCGCTTCTGGACATTGCGCAAGATATCTCTGGCACTGTTCGGGGGCCACTTGCTATTGGTTGTATGCTAACCTTCGCGCAACTCGTGCTGCCAAAGTTGCGACGTGGTTTTGAGCAGGATCATCCGGACATACGCGTCAGCCAGCGCGAGATGAACCAGGTTGATCTTTTCAGTGCTTTGCGCCGTTCGAAAATCGATATCGCATTAACTTACGATCTCGATATCCCCGCCGATCTTCAATTCACAGGGCTTCTGCGCCTGCCACCGATTGCGCTCGTGGGGACCGAGCATCCTCTCTACGGTGCTTCCGAGGTCAGTATGGAGAGCCTGTGTAGCCATCCCATGGTGTTACTCGATCTTCCGCTGAGCGCTGATTACTTTTTGTCGCTTTTTGATGAAATCGGTGAAAAGCCGTTGATTAACGAACGCACTCAAGACATGGCAGTCATGCGATCCATGGTGGGCAATAACTTCGGTTACTCCATCGCAAATGTTCGACCATTGAGCGATACTTCACCAGACGGGAATGCCGTTAAAGTATTACCGATTTCAGGCCCGGTGCGTGCGTTGCGTATGGGCTTTCTGACCGCTCAGGATGCTGATCGCTCGAGCGCAGTACGCGCGCTCATCGATTACGGGACAGAGATGGTGAAAGACGGCGCTTTTGCAGAAGTCGGTGGCGAACCTTTAGTTTGAAATCTTCGACACGTCTTGCTCTCCAGCTTAGCCACACCCTAAGCTACGCTTATCCAGTCTTGGCTACCTTAGCTACGCCTCCCCGTTACGATGCCCCAGACGCAAAGGGAAAGACATAATATGCTTACGACCGACGAAATTCTTGAGCAGGACGACCACCTCATCCAGTCCTTTGCCGATCTTAACGCGCTGAAACAACAGGGAGGGCGAACGGTAATCTCACGGGCCGAGGGAGCTTATGTTTATAGCAATGACGGTCAAAAGCTGATCGATGGGATTGGCGGACTTTGGTGTGTGAATATAGGTCATGGTCGGCAAGAGATGATACACGCGATCTCTGAACAGCTCAAAACACTCGATTTCTACTCTACATTCTACAACTTCACCCATCCAAAGGCCGCAGCACTTGCAGAGAAAGTGGCAAGTCTTGCGCCTGGCCACCTTAACGCTGTGCATTTTGCCAATTCAGGTTCAGTGGCGAATGACAGCGCAATCCGCATCTTGCATCACATGAACATTCGTCTGGGCAAGCCAGATAAGAAGTTGGTGCTGAGCCGCGTGGGCGCATATCACGGCTCGACTTATCTGGCTATGGCGATGACAACGCCGCTTTACGCCGATGGCTGGCACGCTGCACATGACATCGTACACCATCTGCCCTCCGTTCATCATTGGCGCGAGGGACGGGACGCGACCGAGGACGAGTTTCTTGAGCATCTCATGACTGGCATGCGTGCAAAGATCGAAGAGATTGGTCCAGACAAGATTTGCGCCTTCATCGCGGAGCCGATCCAAGGTGCAGGCGGTGTAATCACCGCTCCTAAAGGTTATCACAAGCGCGCTTGGGAAGTCTGTCAGGACTATGATATCAAATACATTGCCGACGAGGTTGTGACGGCCTTTGGTAGGCTTGGACACTTCTTCGCGTCTGAGGATGTATACGGCATGGTGCCAGATATTATCACCACGGCGAAGGGGCTTACATCGGGGTATCAACCGCTTGCCGCGACGATCGTTTCTGATGAAATCCACGACATCATTTCAGGTCCAGATGGGCTTTTCCTGCACGGAATGACCTATTCCGGCCACCCGGCCGCCGCTGCCGCGGGGCTGAAGAACATCGAAATCATGGAAACCGAGAGTTTGCCCGAGCAAGTGCGTACGACAGGCGCATATTTTGAGAAAAAGTTGCGCGCCTTGAACGATATCGAGATGGTCGGAGAAGTGCGCGGCAGCCGCTTCATGATGGGCATCGAGTTTGTCAAAGATCGCGAGACCAAGGAAGGCTATCCGCCGGAGGCTCAGGTCGCGCTGAAGATTTCGCGGGCGTGCCAAAAACGTGGGCTCATCGTGCGGCCACTTGGCAACGTGGCTATCCTTTCACCGACGCTGATCATGGATGAGGCGATGATCGATGAGGTGGCAGATATCCTGCGTGACGGTATCCTCGAAGTCGAAGCCGGATTATAAGCCGCGCCGCATGGCCAGCACCGTCGAGATACTTGAGTGGTTAGTCCGCCATGACACGGTAAGTGCAAATTCAAATCTGCCGCTTGTGGATGAGCTAGAGCGTTTTTTGACGAAGATAGGCGCTCGCGTTACGCGTCTTTCGGATCCGCATGAGCCCAAAGCAGGGCTGTACGCGGAAGTCGGCCCACCAGGGCCTGGCATCGTACTATCAGCCCATACTGACGTTGTTCCAGTGGAAGGGCAGTCTTGGACCACCGCGCCTTTCCAGCTAAGCGGAAAGGATGACAAGCTCTATGGTCGCGGGACCACGGATATGAAGGGCTTTCTCGCGGCTATGCTTAGTCTCGCATCGCGGGCGAATATCTCAGAGATGCAAGAACCGATTAAGCTTGTGATTTCGTATGACGAAGAGATTGGTTGCGTCGGCATTGCACAAATGCTGGATCGACTTCGCTTGCTTATTGGTGCCCCGCGTCTGGCGATTGTGGGTGAGCCAACAGAGATGCAAGTCGCCACTGGTCACAAGGGAAAACAGGCGTTTGTCGCCCATGTGCTGGGCGAAGCAGGCCATTCGGCACTTGCCCCGCGATTTGTTAATGCTGTGAATGTTGCTGCTGACTTTGTTCAAGAGTTGCAACGTTTGCAGATCGAGCTTGAGGCGAATGTCTCTCAGGACCTTGCTTATGATATCCCGTATTCGACAATCCATGTTGGCAGGATTCAAGGTGGCAGAGCACTCAACATGGTGCCGGAAAAAGCAGAGGTCACCTTTGAAGTACGTCACTTGCCCAAAGACGACCCAGACGCACTTCGGCTTCGTTTAGAGGATTTGGCCAAGAATACGTCGGCGCGCCACGGAGAGACATCACGTATCAAGCTGAAAATGATAACAGCTTATCCGGGGTTGGAGACCGACCCAACTTCAAGAGCAGCGCGACTTGTGCAAAAGCTCGCGAAAACAAACTTCACCAAAGTTGCGTTTGGAACAGAGGCCGGCTTCTTCGAACATCTCGGTGTCCCTACGTTGGTTTGCGGTCCGGGTTCAATGGAAGGTCAAGGTCACAAGGCTGACGAATACATCACTAAAGGTCAGCTATCTGCATGCGACGCCATGCTTGACCGGGTGCTGATGCAACTGCATAGCGACTAGGCTCTTGTATATGCTCAATAATTAAGCGTTGCCTGTATGAAAATAAGGCTTAGGCTAAGGTTTGCTGAGGTACATGGTTCTTCGGGGCGAACCTTTGCGTTTCTATAGTTCCAGCCTGAAGACTGCCGGAGCCCATCTTTGCCATCTGATCAAACCATCGCAGTGGATGTGCGCGACGCAGTGAAGCGCTATGGTGATTTCACAGCGCTGAAGACCATCTCTCTTTCGATCCGAGACAATGAGTTCTTCACGCTGCTCGGCCCGTCTGGCTGCGGCAAGACCACGCTTTTACGAATGATCGCAGGCTTTGAAGATGTAACAGAGGGAGAGATTTTTCTTTTCGGAGAGGAAATCGAAAATCTTCCACCACACAAAAGATCGGTCAACACTGTCTTTCAGAACTACGCACTTTTCCCGCACATGACGGTTTTGGAAAATGTAAGCTTTGGTCTGGAGATGTTGGGCAATAGCAAGACCGAAGCGCAGAAACGCGCGGGTGAAGTGCTCGAAATGGTTCAACTCAGTCAGTTTTCGAAGCGCAAACCTTCTCAACTCTCTGGTGGTCAGCAACAACGTGTCGCGCTCGCCCGTGCACTTGCGCCCAAACCAAAGGTGCTGTTGCTGGATGAGCCGCTCTCTGCCCTTGATCTGAAACTGCGAAAAGCCATGCAGGTTGAGCTTAAACACCTGCAGCGCGAGACCGGAATCACTTTTATATTTGTCACGCACGACCAAGAAGAGGCTCTGACCATGTCCGACCGCGTTGCGGTCATGTCAGCGGGAGAGCTGCAACAGATGGGGGATGCGCGAGATATCTACGAGCGACCTCGCAATGTCTTTGTCGCAGACTTTATCGGTGAGACAAACCTGCTTGATGTAACAGTGGCAGATGTTAGCGATGGACGCGCAGTGTGCCAGCTTCCCAGTGGCGACTCGGTCTCAAGCGATGCGGTCGACGGCGTTAACGCTGGCGCAAAGGTTCACCTCTCTTTGAGACCAGAGAGGCTTTATCTTTCTGAGCGGCCCCTAGAAGCCGATCATATCAAAGCTACAGTTCGCGAAACGATCTTCATTGGTACGGATACAAGCACGGTCCTTGATCTACCTGGAGGATCAGAATTCACCGTTCGGGCCTCAAATTCCTCTCGCGGCAACAAACGCGTTTTTGACCCGGGCACCGAGGTAATCGTCAATTTGGAGCAGGGGGCCGGTCGCCTCCTGATCGATTGATGGCCGGCGGCGCAGCTTCTGGCGGGTTACCGCGAAGCGACACCTATGCAGGCTCCCGTAACTGGCTCTTGTTGCCAACTTGGGTCACGTTGGGTCTGCTGACGGTAGCACCGCTTACCATTATGCTGATCTATTCGTTCCTGACCAAAGAGTTTCGCGGCGGTGTGATTTGGGAACCCACCTTTGCAGCCTACGATCAGTTCTTCTTTGACCGCGGACTTTTTGGTGATGACCCGCCAACGATCGAATGGACCTATATCGCAATATTCTGGCGCTCGATCTGGCAAGCGGGTGCAGCCACGCTGCTAAGTCTCGCTATCGGTTTTCCCACCGCCTATTTCATTGCAACACGGCCAGCAAACCAGCGCATGCTCTGGGTCTTTCTCGTGACAATTCCTTATTGGGTAAACCTTTTGATCCGCACTGTCTCGATGCGTTTTCTTTTGCGCGACAATGGCCCGCTCAATGATTTTTTGATCGGAATAGGCTTGATCACGGAACCATTGGGCATCATGAACACGAATTTCGCAGTGCAGGTCGGCCTGTTTTATTCTTACCTGCCGTTCATGGTGCTACCGATCTATGCAGCTGTCGAGCGGTATAACTTTGCGCTGTCAGAGGCTGCTGCGGACTTGTACGCGACCCGCTGGGTGATTTTGCGTCGCGTCGTGATTCCAGCAGTCAAACCAGGCATCATAGCAGGCTGCATACTGGTTTTTGTGCCGTCTCTCGGTTCCTTTCTTGCCCCCGATCTTCTTGGCGGGGCCAAGAACTTCATGATTGGCTCGCTCATTGAAGAACAGTTTAAAGGCAATGCAGGGAACTGGCCCTTTGGTGCAGCAGCCTCGATGATCCTGCTGACAATGGTGCTCATCATCTTGATCGCCTCTGCGCGCAGTTCAAAGGAGGCGGCAAGCTAGAATGGCAAAACGCTCCTATGATCTGCGCCATTATCCTGGTTTTTTTGGGGTCACTTTGCTGTGTCTAACCATTCTTTACGCGCCGCTCATAGTGGTAACGATCTATAGCTTTAACGCGTCGCCCTCGATCACGATTTGGGAGGGTCTGTCTCTGCGATGGTATGCAGATGTCTTCACCGGGCCGGAAAGCAGCAAATTCAAAGCCGCCGCATGGAACAGTTTTGTTATAGCCATTCTCGCTGCAACGACAGCTACTGCAATTGCTACACTAGCTGCCACTGCGATCCTGCGCGGTGGTAGGTTCCGACTACGAACGTTTTCGTTTGGCTTGGTCTCGCTGCCATTGATGGTGCCAGAGATCGTGACGGCAGTGGCCATTCTGATCTTCTTCAATGCCATTGCGATTGAGCGTGGGCTTTTGACTATACTTCTGGCTCATATAGCGTTTTGCATACCCTTTGCGTATATGCCGATCGCAGCGCGCATGCAGGGGATAGAGGCAACCTATGAGCAAGCCGCGATGGACCTCTACGCGACACGGCGGCAGGCCTTCACGCGGATCCTTCTACCACTCATGCTTCCTGGTATTGTTTCAGGCTTTCTGCTGGCCTTCATTATCTCACTCGATGACTTCATTATTACGAATTTTGTCAAAGGTGCTGGCATTGAAACGCTTCCTACGGCAATCTTTGGGGCGGTGAAACAGGGTATCAAGCCCAACATAATGGCCATTTCCACTATGCTTCTGGGGGTTTCCATCGTCATGGTGGCGCTGTCATGGGCGATTGGTCGAAAAGATAACACCACGTGATTAGACAGAGAGGACTGACATGAGAAAATTTATAAAATCAAGCGTTGCTGCTGCAGCGATCGGCATTGCCGCCGGTGCTGTTGCTGCAGAAGAAAAGCTCGTCATCTACCATTGGTTTGAATACATACCGCAAGAACTTCTCGACAAGTTTTCCGCCGAAACCGGCGTCGAAGTTGTCATGGACACTTATGATTCCAACGAGTCGATGCTTGCCTCTTTGAAAGCAGGCTCCCTGGGCACTTACGACGTAGCCGTACCCGGTGACTACATGGTCAAGATCATGGTCGGCGAAGGTATGCTGGACTCAATCGGTGACGGAGAGCTAGCCAATAAGGGAAATATTTCGGAATCATGGGCGGACCCGAGTTTTGATCCTGGTCGGAAACACTCGATCCCTTACCAGTGGGGTTCGACGAGCTTTTCTGTGAATCGCGACGTATACACTGGCGATATCAACACGACCGACATTCTTTTCAATCCGCCCGAAGAGCTCAAAGGCAAGATTAACATGCTGGACAGTCAGGGCGAGGTCATGGCTATGGCTGCGATCCATATGGGCATTCCGCAGTGTTCAACCGATCGAGACCAACTAAAGGCGCTCAACGATATGCTGCTGGCAGCGAAAGAGAACTGGGCGAGCTTTAACTCTGACACATCAAAGGACATCCTGGTCTCTGGCGACGCGGCTGTAAGCCAAATCTGGAACGGCTTTGGTGCGAAAGCTCGCAACGAGGGGGCCAACATTGAATATGCTTACCCTCGCGAAGGCTACGTTGTTTGGATGGATAACGTGGTGCTGCTGAAAGATGCACCAAACCGTGAAAATGCGATCAAGTTTATGGACTTCCTGCTTGAGCCAGAAAATATCGCAGCAGTTACGAATTTCGCGCAGTACGCCGCTGGTGTAGATAACGTGGCACCATTGCTCGAAGGCGAGCTTGCTACACAGCGTGAGTCCAATCCACCAGATGATGCTGGCCCTGGCGTATTTGTTGAAGTCTGCGATCAAGCAAGCCAAGAGGTCTACGATCAGATCTGGACTAATCTGAAGAAGTAACTTCAATTGGGGCGCTTCGCGGCAGCGATGTGAACGTAACGACAGCGATAATTGGGCGATTCATTCGGTGGTACTAGCCGTAAGTCGCTCGGCACTCGTTGTGCGTACGTTGGTCAAAGAACGGCGGGCTAAAAATTCTCCGAACTTTTTATTCTGGGGTCTAGCCTTGCACTTTTGACAGCAAAATCGCTTGTGGCGTTCAAATTTTGGGTGCTGGCTTTTGCTCGCAAAACGGATGTGTTCAATGGACCAAAGCCGTCATTAACGAGCCTAAAACACTCGGTAGATCAGCAAAGTGCTGATCGGCGACCTCATTTGCAGTCCATGCCGATTTGGTGCGCAAGGTCACCTTACGCACAACTAACCCGACCATATCAGGTCACAGCTCTACAACAACTTTTCCGACCGCATCTCCATTTGTAAGGTGCGCATGGGCGGCGGCGACATTGTCCCACCCAAACTTTTTTTCATCAACAATTGGTTTAAGCTCGCCCGCATCCGCCATGTCAGCCAATATTTTCAAGATGTCACCATGGATTTGGCGTCCGACGTTGTGCATCATTGGAATCAGCATGAAGACGACGTGCAGCGACAGGCCTTTGAAATGCGCAGGCGTCAAATCAATCTCGACCATCGCGACCGTTGAGACGACATGGCCGTTGAGTTTGGCGGCTGCGAAAGAGTTCGTCATATTCGGCCCACCTACGCTGTCAAACACAACATCGAAGCCTGTGCCACCGGTATGCCCGGCCACGTAGTCTTCGACTTTTTGCGTTGTGAAATCCAAAGGACGCGCACCTAGCCCCTCGACCAGGCTCAACTGATCCGCGCCACGAACTGTTGCGGACACGGTTGCGCCAAGATGGCGCGCGATTTGAACGGCGACATGACCAACGCCACCAGCGCCACCTTGAACCAGCACGGTCTGCCCTTTTCCAACCCCGGCGCGGGTCAACCCTTCGTAGGCGGTGATGCCGACGAGAGGCAAAGCAGCTGCTTCCCTTATGCTAAGGCTCTTGGGTTTGTGTGCAATCAGACGGGCATCGGCGTTAATGTATTCCGCAAGAGAGCCAGGCAGGTCCATCAATCCACCGGCGCAGCCGTACACCTCGTCGCCTACAGCAAAACCTGTTTCGCCTTCGCCAATTGCGACGACCGTGCCAGCAAAGTCCATACCAAGCACAGCCGGCAATTTGGGGGACAACGGGAGATCCGCGCCCATGCTATGGATCATTGTGTCGACGGTGTTGACGCTGGTCGCGGCCACTTTGACGACCACATGTCCAGGTGTCGCGACTGGATCGGGCATTTCAACAAGCTCGAACGGCGCATCGGGCCCATAGGTTTTCAAAACCATTGCTTTCATTGAAGTATTCCTTTTCTTACCTAATGATTTTGTTCAGGGGTCAGTTGATGTCCTGCACCTGCATCACTAGATCGCCCCACTTGCGCTGGTTTTCGATGTCGTGTTCCAGACCTTGTTCATCCGCGATGGTGAACCGCTTGACCGCCGGGGTTTTGCTGGTGGCCTGATACAGCCAATAGGCCTCAGACTTCAGCGCCTCATCAATCGGCTTGTCGATGGATTCATAGACCATCTGCTTGCAGGCATTGATCGACTCGGCCGGGAATTGCGCGATCCGTTCGGCCAGTGCGGTCACATACGGACTAATTTCATCCGGCTCCAATGCCTTGTTAATAGTGCCCAGGCGTTCTGCGTCATCCGCGTCATAATCCTGCGCGCTCAGGATGATCTCAAGCGCTTTGCCAAGGCCGGTTTGACGGGCCATGTGGGAGGCGCCACCGCCGCAGGGCAGGATGCCCATGCCAACTTCCATCTGCATGAACTTGTACTTTCCCCGGGCCGCAAAGCGCATGTCGAGCGCCAACGCCAATTCATGTCCGCCGCCGCGTGCAAACCCTTCGAGCTTTGCGATTGTGGCCTGCGGCACCTTACTAATCCTTTCGCAAACAGATTGCAGGTCCAGAAGCTGAGCGTCATCGCGGGATACCGCCTCGGTCGACATGTCCTTGAGCAGGTCGGTGTCATAGTGGCAGACCCAGATTTCCGGATTGGCCGATTGAAAGATCACGACCTTGATGTCGCGGTCACGCTCCAACCGCATGGCCAGACTGTTGAGGTCGGCTAGCATTTCTTGGCCCTGAACGTTCACGGGGCCGAAGTTGAAAGTCACCGTGGCGATGCCATTTTCGACAGCAACATCGAAGGTTTGGAAGTTTTCGTATTTCATCAGGCAGTCCTTTCGTTTCCCTAGACGCGGCACGCGTGAGGGGGGGGTGAAGGTGGATGTGTTTGGCGCTATCGCGCAGTTTGGGTCAGCCAGCTTGGCTGATCAATTCTCTGATGGTAGCCATGACCTCGACGGCGTGACCTTTGTCCAGCGCTGCGGGATGCGGATTGGCAAACCCCCCACTGTCATTGTCGAAATAGGCGCCGGACGCGTCAGCAAAGCGGCCGCCTAAGGCCGCATCGATCAGGATGTCAGCGCCAATGCTGATGTCGTTCCCAGCAACACCAAAGCCTTCTTTCACCATCTTGGAGGCCAAAAGTGATCCGGGATTTACGGCCACCATCACCGGCCCATCAGGCAGAGACTTGGCCCATTCACGGGTCCAAATCGTGATGGCCAGCTTGCTCTGGGCATAGGCGTCCATGTCCGCCAGCGGGACGTTGCCCTGCACGGCTTTGATGTTCACGGGGGCCTGCGCTGCCGATGAAAGATTCACGACCCGCCCGTCGGTGGGAATGATCGGCAGCAGCAATTCAGTGAGGAGATAAGGTGCGAGCGTGTTAACGACGAAGCGGATGTCCTGTCCATTCTTAAGTATGGGTTGTGGGGCTTTAAGAACACCAGCGTTGTTGATCAATACATCCAGTTGGTCATAGTTGTTCCGTATGTTTTCGGCCAGCTTTCGGACCGCAGACAGATCGCTTAGATCAGCCGCGTAGGTTTCGACATCGCTGCCGACTGAGGCGGAGGCGCTCTCCAATTTAGGCACGCTGCGACCATGTAAGAGCACTTTGTGTCCTTCAGCTGACATCTTCTTTGCAGTGAGCAAGCCAATGCCGTCGGTTGAACCTGTAATGAGAATTGTCTTGGTCATTGATCTGGTCCTTTAGGAAAAGTCGGGCAGCACAGTGTCTGCTAAGTGTTCGAGGGTTGCAACGATGGGTGCTTGATTGAATCTTAGGTTCAGCGCGACGTGATTGACTCCGAGCGTTTCAATCTCGCGCAAATAGCTACGCAGGAAGTCAGTGCCGGATTGAAACCCAAGATGGATCGGGCGCGGAGATGCAGCGGGATCAGCAACGACATCTACATAGAGCGATTGCATAACAGGCTTATCCTGTTGGCCTGCTGCTTTCACGCGACTCTTATAATCGGAGATGACTTGCTCCTGAGCCGCGGTGTTGCGCGGATAAGTCATCCAACCGTCTCCGTTCTGCGCAACCCAATCGGGTGTTTGCCGGCTACCACCGGTGATAAGAATTGGCAAACGTGCACCGTTGGGCTTTGGTAATAGATCAATCTCCCCAGACAACTTTCCTCGCGCGCTTTCATGCTTGGGATAAGCGGATCCTACCGCGCGGATATACTCTACGCTGTCGCGGAAGCGTGCCCCTCGGTCGTCGAAGCTCTGGTTCATCGCCGGGTACTCCTCGGGTCGATCACCGGAAGCTACTCCCAAGAGCAATCGCCCACCCGAGAGCACATCCGCAGTCGCCGCTGCCTTCGCCACATGGGCCGGGTGACGCAGTGGCAGGATCACACTCGACGTTCCAAGTGCAATCTGGTCCGTCGCCGTCGCAAGCGCGCCCAGATATACAAATGGGTCGAACACCTGTCCGACATCACCAAAGCTTGGCACATTAAACGGAACGTCGCGTAGCCAAAGTGCAGCATATCCGAGATGCTCAGCCCTCTGAGCTGCTTTCAGATGCTCCCGCAGCGTCGGCTCTGCGCCGACCGGGTATGCTTCGAGCGGCAACACGAGGCCAATGCTCAGCCGCCCAGGACGAAACACCCGGTTATAGGCTAAATTGATGTCGGCAAATTCGCTAGTCTGTACTCTATGCAACATGTTTGGGCACTCTTTCAGTAACGCACCAAAGTACGGCTCTCGATGCTTTTGCGAATGGTGGTAACGCTCGGATCCTCAACCATATCGAGTGCGCTATGCGCAATCGATGGTAGCCCTTTATTGTCATAGATGTTGAAGACCGCCACCTCATCCGGCGTCATTCTGGATTGATAGACCCATTCATGCTCACGGTTTCCCACCAGTCCCATGATTTGTCCTTTGCGATCAGGATAGATCAGGTCCAGCAGAATCCAGTCAGACGGGTCAACCGATGACGGGCGGACGAATCCAAGAGGTGCGGAATTGATGGGATCTTCGGCGGGCCGCCAAACATTGACAAAAGCATAGTGACCTAGCGCCCATTCCGCAGCGGTGTCGGCCCCTAACAGATCGATAAGGCGCCGCTCAGCGCCGCCTTTGCTGTAATCGCTGTGGACGTTGCGCGCAGGCTTGCGTGTTGCGCCCGGATCATCCACCCGAACAGTGTGATCAAAAACCACAACTTCTCGCGCACCCAGCCTGTCGAGAAGCATCGACGTCAGTTCCGCGTTATATATCGGTTTCCAAACGTCGCCCGCAAAGTCACGGACCCGCGTCTTCAGCACCGTGAATTCGACGGCATCAGACGCAAACGAAACCGACGTCGTCGCCGTGCGATTATCTGCTAGCGCAACGAACGTCGGAGCCAGCTCAGGGGAAATCAGGTTGCCCGCGATCCCGCCTGCATCGAGTTCAAAGGCTTGCCGATAGGACTTGTGAACATGGTAGTTGACTTGAGCTGCCCGCGTCATTTGCACGTCCCAACTAAATCTCGTTTCGATTACGAAAAAAGATTTAGTGCTGAGCAATTTGTAGATAAACTGCTAACTTATGGATTGATAATTCGGATTTTGAATATAATGGGCATAGATACAGACGCGCTCCGGTTATTTGTGAAAGCGGCAGAAATACTGAATATCAGCGCCGCAGGTCGCGCGTTGGGTATGGCTCCAGCTGTATCCAGCGCAAAGCTCGCCAAGTTAGAGCAGAACCTAGGTTCAGAACTCCTGCACCGAACGACTCGCAAAGTCTCACTTTCGGTCGAGGGCGCCGATTTCCTGCCATTCGCTCGAGAAATCACCGCACAGGAAGACGCGGCACTTTCGGCTCTGGGTAAGAGAACGACAAAAATCCAAGGTACACTACGCTTCGCTGCGCCAAGCAGCTTTGCGCAACTCTATATCGCACCTATCCTACCGAAGTTTCTACAACAGCATTCTTTTCTTACACTCGACTTGCGTTTGTCAGATGTGCAGTTCGACCTGATCGAAGGAAGCTACGATCTTGCGCTGAGAAACGCGCCGCTTGTCGACACCAGCCTGAAAGGGCGCAAGCTGGCCGATGACCGACGCATTCTCTGCGCCTCGCCACACTATCTCGACGCGAACGGCACTCCCAAAACACCTGCCGATCTGAAGAACCATCACCTGATCGCCTTCCAAAATCGCCAACCGCGCGCATTGATCGGATCAGCAGGAGAAAAAGCTGAATTCGAGCCCGCATCGGCAAAGGGGCAATTAATCATCGACGACGGTCAAAGTCAGGTTAGCGCCACGCTGGCCGGAGCCGGTATTTCCTTGAACGCTCTCTGGAGTGTGTATGACCACTTGAAATCGGGCCGATTGAAGCAAGTTCTACCGAACTTCAAAGCCAAGGAAGATAATGTTCTTTGGCTTATCTATCCCAAGTCCAACGTATTATCCCCAAAAGTTCGGGTATTCATGGATTTTCTGATCGCAGAGATTGGCGCAAAGCCTCCCTGGGAAACATGACTCCAAATTACGTCAAGCGCGTTTTAGGACATACCGACTCCACGTCAAAGAAGGCGCCAAGCGGACACTCCTTGCCCAATTGCAAAAGCCCAGTTTGCCCGGGGTTTAGACTTGAGACCTCTCAAAGATCCAGCAAATGTCAGCAATGCGGTCTGAGGTCGAAGCAGTGTAACAGTTTGCTCAAAGTCGGCTTCGGGCAGTCAGCTGCTTTTATCCTCCAAATGCAGGTGACTTCTTTGCGAATAATACAGACCTTGGTTTGATATTTTTTTGCGGTTTACTTTGGCGCGAGTTGAACATCCACAGACAGTTCAGGTCCTGTCGCGGAGAGGTCCACAAATCATCCGTTTTAACAACACAGAATTCCGAGTTAACTAAATTTCACAACTGAACTTCAACTCGCATAAACATCCAGTGAAGAGCGTTTTTCCGTGGCCAGAGCGTTACTAACTGACCAGTCTGAAACAAGGATTCAATGTTATGAAAATTGCTAGATTCATACTGCTCTTTGCCCTGCTTGGCCTTGCGGCCTGCGCACAGTCAGACGACATCGTAGTAAGTGAAACAGCGGACGATGACGTGTTCGGGGGCGGTAGTTGATCGCTGCATATGTTGTGCGACCATCAGCAGGAACCATTTCGCTGACTTAATCGTTCAAGGCGGATAAGACTGCGCTGCACAGTTGCGGTTTAACCAATCTTAAGTATTGCTGTGCGCCACGATGCGTGGGATGAAACGGGTCTTTGACCTTGTTGCTCTCGTTCAAACGAAAACTTCGTTTGTCAGACATCATAAGCGCAATGGTTCTCCCGTTTACCCCGCCGACAAACTGGCACTTCCCACCCGTTTGTGCGACGGCAGCGCGGATATTTGCTTGCGCTTTCAGCCGTAATTTGTTGGCAGCTGGCTGAAAACTAGGCGCCGTGGTCATGAACACGCACGGTAGCCCGTCGGGCACCTGTGCCATGGCCCGTTGAGCATCACGCTGAGCCGCAGCTGGATCGGCGGCCCAGTCAGCTGCGGCATTTCCCAAAAATGACAAGACGAGTAGCTTTGGCTGATAATAACCCGGTGTGATAGCAGCTTCGATCGGAGAAACACCCGGCTTGCAGAACTGAAAATCCGATCCGATACCTATCTGCACGTATTTTTCGCGCGCTTGATTAACGGTACCAAATGCGCCCGC
>JBCDDS010000082.1:0-16210 GCA_039180185.1 Pseudomonadota bacterium
GCGTTGGCGCGTTGGGAGCACCCCAAGCACGGCTTACTGGCACCAGATCGATTCATAAGTGCGGCAGAAGACATGGGGCTCGTCGACAAGATCGACCGGATCATTTTTGAAAAGGTTCTGGAAGACCGAGCGAACTGGCTGGCGCAAGGCCTAAATGTTCCCCGAATCGCAGTGAATGTTTCCGCCCGGAGACTGTACAACAAGTCGCTTCTGGACGAAGTACGCGCATTTAATGTCGAACCCGGCACGATCACATTTGAGGTGCTTGAGTCCGTCGTCATCGACCGAAGCAACCCTACACTGATTTGGAACATAGACGGGCTTCGTGAGCTGGGCATTCAAATCGACATCGATGATTTTGGCACCGGACGCGCCTCGATTGCGAGTGTTCTCGCGATCCAACCCTCACGGATCAAAGTGGCGCGTGAAATCATTCAGGCCGGCCACAACGATGATATGATGATTGAAATGCTTCGTACCATTGTAGCGTTTGGAAGATCTGTAAATGTCGAATTGGTCGCAGAAGGCGTAGAGACAACAGAGCAATCTAACGCGGTCGCAAATCTCGGGTTCGATGTGATCCAAGGCTATGCGATCGCGCGACCATTGCCTGCGGCGTCTGTATTGGACTGGCTGAGCGACCAAGTGTCCGAGGCAAGCTGACGCGTTTTTCCTTGACCAAATGCATTAACACACGTGAACGTGGGTCATCTCATAACGTGACATACGGGAGGATGACGTGAACCTGAGACCAGACCCAACATTTTATCCATCAGCCAAAAATGCCATGGAGGCCCCGGCGGAAACTCTGGCCTTTACACTCATGCTCAGCCCGGACGGATCACAGCCCGACGGTTTGGCCGTTGTGGATGTTGATCCAAAATCAAAAACCTACGGAAACATTCTGCATCAACTGATGATGCCAAACAAAGGCGATGAGTTTCACCACTTCGGTTGGAACGCCTGCTCGTCTGCTCTTTCTCCGCTTACCGGACACGCCTTCTTGGAACGGCGCTATCTGATCATTCCCGGGATTCGCTCAAGCCGTATCTACGTGATTGATGTGAAAGAACCGCTCAAAGCTAAGATTCACAAAATCATCGAGCCTGAAGAAGTATTTGCAAAAACAGGTTACTCCCGTCCGCACACGATCCACTGCGGCCCAGAGGGCATCTATGTTTCGACCCTCGGCGGTGGTGGTGAGGATGGCACCGACGGCCCTCCGGGTATCTTCATCATGGATTGCGAGACCTTTGAAATCCTTGGCCGCTACGAGATGGATCGCGGCATTCAGGACAAGCATTATGATTTCTGGTGGAATCTGCCGCGCGATTACATGGTAAGCTCCGAATGGGGCCTGCCGCCGCAGTTCGAGAACGGCATCGTTCCCGAAGACCTTTTGTCGAACAAATACGGCCACACGATCCATTTCTGGGATTTGCGCGGGCGCAAGGTGACCAAATCCATTGATCTGGGCGAAAATCACCAGATGGCGCTCGAAATCCGCCCTGCGCACGACCCGGTGAAGGAATACGGATTCTGCGGCGTTGTGGTCGATACAACTAACCTGCAAGGCGCGATCTTCACTTGGTGGCGCGACGAGAAGGGCGAATGGCAGGCTAAGAAGACGATAACGATTGATCCTGTGCCAGCCGATCCTGACGATTTGCCGGAATTGCTGAAAGGATTCTCAGCGGTGCCTGCTTTGGTCACAGACATAGACCTCAGCCTCGATGACAGGTTCCTTTACGTGGCATGCTGGGGGCAAGGTGAGATGCATCAATACGATGTCTCTGACCCGTTCAATCCAAAACTCGCCGGTAAGGTTGAAATTGGTGGTATCGTGAAAAAGACCAAACATCCCAACGGCAAAGAGTTTGGTTACGGCCCGCAGATGGTCGAGATCAGCCGCGACGGAAAACGCGTCTACTGGACCAACTCGCTTTATTCCACGTGGGATGACCAGTTTTATCCCGGCGACCGTGGCGCGGCCATGGTCATGGCGAAGGTCGGTGACAATGGCGGGCTGGAGCTTGATCCCGACTTCTGGGTTGAATTCCCGAAAGGCTATCGCAGTCACCAGATCCGGCTTGAGGGCGGCGATTGTTCCACCGATAGCTTCTGCTACCCGTCGGTCTAAATGGGCATTGAACTGGCGGGCGCGGCGGGGCTCTGGCTCGCCGTTCTCGCCTCCGGTCTATATCACGGGGTCAATCCGGGCATGGGATGGCCCTTGGCCGTATCCGGTGCCCTGTTCGAACGGCGCCAAAGCGCCTTGTGGCGCGCTTTGGGGGCATTGGGCATTGGGCACCTTCTCGCCATGGCAGTGATCCTGCTGCCTTTTGCGGTGATCTTCACGCTGCAGGAGTATCAGCGCGAAATTCGCATAGGCGCAGCCTTGCTTGTTACAGCTATGGGTGTTGGCCTTTTGATTTGGCGGCGTCATCCGAGGTTTTTGTCCCGCGTTAAACCTTCGCGGCTGGCGCTTTGGTCCTTTCTTGTGGCCACGGCCCATGGTGCGGGGCTTATGCTATTACCGATTTATCTGGGGCTCTGCGGTATTGATATCGGGGACACGGGCGATGCTCATGCAGATCACCTAGGTTCTTTCGACGTCATCTCCATGAACGCGCGCATGGCCCTTTTCGTGGCAATTGCCCACACCTTGGCAATGATTGTCTCCGGCGGGGCGATTGCGTTGGCAGTTCATCAGGTGCTCGGCTTGAAATTCGTCTCCACCAGTTGGTTCAACCTCGACATGGCTTGGGCTTTGAGCCTTGTTATGGTGGGAGGAATATCGCTCTGGGCAGTTGTTTAGCTCGCGCCTGATTAATCAAACCGAAACGCCCGCGAGTTCCCCTGCCACCTCCAACAATGCCGCAACCGCCTCTTGCAGTCGTACGTCGTCTACGGTGAGAGCCACGCGCACATGCCCTGCTGCCGCTGCACCAAAGCTTTCACCCGGCATCACTGCCACATGCCGCTCCTCCAAAAGACGGACTGCAAATTCCTCACCCGACAGCCCCGTCGCTCGCACGTCGAGCATCACATACATGCCTCCGCCCGACGGAAAAGCCTTAACCGCATTCTGCCCCGCAACCTGCGCCAAGACCTGATCGCGCCGCCGCCGGAACGGCTCTGCCACGCCCGCCTCAAACGCATCGCCCTGATCGAGCGCGAAACACGCCGCTTCCTGCACGAACCCCGCAACGCCGTAGGTCGTATGTGTCGCCAGATTGCCAAGGTGAAAAATCGCCTCTTCTGTTCCAATAACCCAGCCAATGCGGCTGCCGGTCATAGCATGGCTCTTGGACAGTGATCCGATCACCAGGGTCCGATCCGAAATTTCAGGCAACATACGCGGGCTGACATGCTCCCCTTCCCAGAGCTGCGTGTCATAAACCTCATCAGAGATCAGCCACATGTCATGCTCGACGCAGACCCGCGCGATGCCCTCCATCGTCTCGCGCGTATAAACCGCGCCTGTGGGGTTGTTTGGTGAGTTGATCAGAAGGCTTTTGGCCCCTTCCGCCACGGCGACAATATCTTCCGCCTTCGGCTGAAACCCATTCTCCGGCAGCGCCTGCACGGCCACCGGCTCAGCGCCCACGCCTCGGATCGTGCCGGGATAGGTGGCGTAGTAAGGATCAATGTAGAGCGCGCGGTCTCCCTCATCACAGGTCGCGTGATGGGTAGCGAACAGACCCGCCTGCCCGCCTGGCACGACCAGCACATTGTCGGGATTGGTTTTCACACCCGTGCGGGACTCCACCCGTCGAGCCACGCGTTCCCGCAGGTTGGTGTTGCCGTTGAACATGGAATAGCCGACATGACCGGCCGTCGCGGCCGCATGCATGGCGTCGATGATGCTCTGATCGGTACCGATGTCATGCTCGCCGATGGTCAGCATGGCAATATCAACGCCCGCAGCCTGCATGTCTTTGGCCTTGTAGTAGACATCCCAGCCATCTGACCCGCCACCCGTCAGCCCGGTGATCCGCTTTGACAACGCCATCGCTCTTACTCCTTCATGACGCAGGCCTATTCCAATTGCGGGGGTATCTTGCTAAGGCCCGGTGCGCAACCGAGACAACACTGATATGACCAAGATCACGCTGCACAATTCAAAGACCCGTCGCAAGGAAGTGTTCGAACCGATCGACCCTACCAATGTGCGTATGTACGTCTGTGGTCCGACGGTCTATGACCGGGCGCATCTGGGCAATGCGCGGCCCGTTGTGGTGTTCGACGTGCTCTACCGGCTTCTGCGTCATGTCTACGGCCCAGATCACGTGACCTATGCTCGCAATTTTACTGATATCGACGACAAGATTAACGCCCGCGCCGCAGAAACCGGGCGACCAATCGGTGACATCACTGCCGAGACCACCCAGTGGTTTCTTGAAGATATGGGCGAAGACAACCTCGGCGCACTGGAACCCGATCATATGCCACGCGCGACAGGTTACATCCCGCAGATGGTAACCATGATCGAACAGCTGATTACAGATGGTCACGCTTATGCTGCGGAAGGCCACGTGCTATTCCGCGTCCGGTCTTACGCTGATTACGGCAAGCTCTCCGGGCGCTCAGTCGATGATATGATCGCGGGGGCGCGTGTCGAAGTCGCTCCCTTCAAAGAAGACCCCATGGATTTTGTCCTCTGGAAGCCGTCAAGCGATGACCTTCCCGGTTGGGACAGCCCCTGGGGTCGTGGCAGGCCCGGCTGGCACATAGAATGCTCGGCCATGGCGCATGACCTATTGGGCGAGAGCTTTGACATTCACGCGGGCGGCAATGACCTGATGTTCCCGCATCATGAAAACGAAATTGCGCAAAGCTGCTGCGCCAACCCAATGGGAGAATTCGCGCGATATTGGCTGCACAATGAAATGTTGCAGGTCGAGGGTAAAAAAATGTCCAAGTCCCTGGGCAATTTCTTCACCGTCCGCGATTTACTGGATCAAGGCGTGGCGGGAGAAGTGATCCGCTATGTCTTTCTTCAAACCCATTATCGCAAGCCGATGGATTGGACCGAAAGGAAAGCGAGGGACGCTCTGAAGGAGCTCGGAAAATGGCACCGTCTCATTGGTGACACCAAGGCAGGCACTGTGCCTGACACCATTGCCGAGGCGCTAGCGGATGACCTCAACACGCCCGGTGCTGTTGGCGTTTTGCGTCATCTGGCAGAAGCAGGAGATGCAGCCGGGTTAAAAGCCGGGCTCGATTTGATGGGTTTACGCCCGATTGATGAAGCCCTTTCGGTACAATTCGACGATGATAAAATGCGTGCGCTTTCAGAAATGGAACAGCGTTTTGCTGAAACACGTGCTGCTGCCATGGAGACCAAGGATTTTTCGGAGGTGGATCGCATGAAAGCTGCGTTGGTCGATGCTGGTGTCGAAGTACGCATGAAAAAGGACGGCGTTGACTTAGTGCCTGCAGAGGGATTCGATCCGGAGAAACTTCAAACTCTGCTTTAGGCTTCTTTGATCACGCCGTTCTCGGCTTTTGCATCATCAGCCACAAAAGCGATCCACCAGCCAAGGTCAAAAGCGGCACCATGGCCAGATTGACGGACGCCCAACCGGTTGCTGCATCACCACCTGAGCAATTCATCAAACCACCCGAGGCCAGCGAGGCAACAGTTACACCGCCAAAGACGATCAAATCGTTCATACCCTGCATGCGACCGCGCTCTTCCGCTGTATGCTCTGATGCCAACATGGTGGTGGCACCGATGAAGCCAAAATTCCATCCGAGCCCCAGCAAAATGAGCGCGACAAAGAAATTCTCAAGGTTGACACCCTGCAGAGCCACCGCGCCAGCGCAGGCCAAGATAAACAACCCCGACCCCATGATCTTTTCCGCACCGAACCGCGCGATCAGATGCCCGGTGAAAAACGACGGTGCGAACATCGCCAGAACGTGTCCTGTCACCACATCGGCTGCATTGCCTTGCGTGAAACCGCAACCCACGACCGCGAGGGGTGTGGAGGTCATCACAAGATTCATCAAGGCATAGGTCACTGTTGCACAAATCACCGCTACCGCGATGCGCGGCGTGGTCAAGAGTTGCCAACGTGTGCGACCCTTATCGCTGTCTTCCGCCGCAGGTTCCGGTCGCGGAATGTCGAGAAATAGAAAAAACATCGCGCCGATCACATTGATCACAATAACTGCAAAATACGTTCCGAGAAACGGAATCACCATCGCATCGCTGGTCACCTTGACGAGTTGCGGGCCGATCACAGCACTGGCGAGCCCACCAGCCATGACATAGGAAATCGCCTTGGGACGGAACGCCTCAGTTGCCGTATCGGCAGCAGCAAAGCGATAGAACCCCTGCGCCGACATGTAGGTGCCGGTGATAAAGGAGCCGAGCAGGTAAAGCGGAAAGGACGCAATATAGAGCCCATAGGCGCTGATCATTGCCCCAAGCGCACCGGCACCCGCCCCGATCATGAACCCTGCGCGACGGCCAAACCTTTGCATCGCCATCGACAACGGGTTAGCAGACACCATGGAGCCGACCACGATCAGCGAAATCGGTAGAGTCGCAAAACACACGTTGCTCGCCAGGCTTTGTCCCGCCAAGCCGCCAACAACGAAAATCATAGCCATTTGGGCACCAAGAAACGCTTGGGCCAGCACCAAAACGGTCACATTGCGTCGGGCTCGACGATCGTCGGGTTCAAATTCAGCTACGTCTGTCATGGGTCTTTGCCGACCTGGCCTCGTTCAAAGTACAGGGTGATTTCGTAAATTGTTCAGCCCGCACTTCTTGCAATCTTGCGAACCGTAATGCACAGGAACGACGCGAGCAAGACGTCAGTTTCTTCGATCTACTAGATGTGCGAAAGACCCACTGACCTTGCGCGTACGCAGCCCCATGGATGGAAGAGACGTGCCTTCTGCGTCCTGCACTTCAAAGAGAGGGTCGCCCTCGGCTTTCAGGGTTGTAGCGTAGTGGAACTCGTGCCCAGTCCAGTCACCGTCCAAAGGTCCTGTTGACGCGCGCAGGCGGCGATAGCCCAAGTGTAATTTGCGTTCGGCGAAACTTGTTTCTAACGTGAGCAAGCCAGCCATCTTGTGAAGCGTCCCTTCGGCATCGATCAGAGCGTCTCCCAACACCATGTACCCACCACATTCTCCATATATCTCAGCGCTTTCCGACGCTTTTCTCAAGCTTGAAAGAAACCGGTCCGCTGCCGCGATCTTGGCTGCATGCAGCTCAGGGTATCCCCCTGGTAGGTAGATGAAACTGGCTTCTGGCACGGCTTCATCATTCAGAGGTGAGAATAGCTTTAGTTCTGCACCCGCTGCGCGCCAATCGCTTAAGAGATGCGGGTACAAGAACCCAAAGGCTGCATCTCGCGCCACTGCAATGGTTTGTGCCGGCGGGGCAATGCGCGGTGACGCTGACAGATTGGAAACAGATTTCGCCAGCTTCAGAAGAGCGGATTGATCCAAGGTCTTGGCGAGCGCATCGGCCGCCGCGTCGATCAATGCGTCGATATCTGCGATCTCTTCGGCTTGCACCAGACCAAGATGCCGGGACGGCAATGCGATCCCCGCGCTACGCCGCATTGCCGCTACAACTGGGGTGTCTAATGGTTCCAAGGCGCGCCGCAGCATCGCTTCGTGCCGATCTGACCCAACTTGGTTCAGAATAACACCGGCCACGTTTACGCAAGGGTCATGCCTGGCAAAGCCTTGGACAAGGGCCGCGACCGATCCAGCCATGCGTCCGGCGTCAACAACCAGAACAACCGGAAGGTCCAGAATACGCGCTAGATCTGCAACGGCACCCTTGCCATCAGGCGGCGCCCCATCGAAAAGCCCCATCGCACCTTCGATCACCAAAAAATCATCACCAGAGGCCAGCGCAGCGATCCGATCCGGCGTCATCGCCCAGGCATCCAGATTGACACCGTCACGCCCGCATGCCGCGCGATGAAAGGCCGGATCTATGTAATCGGGACCGGATTTCGCCCCGCGCACGACGATGCCTTCGCGCTTCAAAAGCCTCAGCAAAGCGAGCGTTACCGTGGTCTTGCCGCATCCCGATGACGGCGCGGCGATGATCAGGCCGCGCCTCTGCACCATCGCAGGCCCGTTCAAGCGCTTTCCGCTGGTCTGCCGCGCCCCAGTGGATCGAGATTGCGCGGCGCCTGCCCCTCCAGCATTGCCTGCCAGTCCAGTGCTTGTCGCATCAGAACCGAGCGACCGATGCACAGAATCGAGGGCGGCTCCATACCATTTTCAGCTATATCGGCGGCCATACGCGAAAGCTGTGTCTCCAGCACGCGTTGTTCGCCCGTAGTAGCCGACGAAACCACCGCGCAAGGTTCCGCCGGGTCGCGGCCCGCCTCGATCAGTTTCGTGCTGATTTGAGCCGCATGTTTCATGCCCATATAGACCACGATGACCTGAGAACCTTCTGCAATGCCGCGCCAGTTGAGCGAGGACGGCGTATTGCCCGACTGATCATGGCCCGTGACAAAAGTCACCGATTGGTTCACATCACGATGCGTAACCGGGATGCCTGCATAGGCCAGCCCGCCAATCCCTGCGCTGATCCCAGGTATGACACGGATCGGAATGCCCTTCTGTACGAGCGTTTGCGCTTCTTCACCGCCACGGCCAAAAACAAACGGATCGCCCCCCTTTAGGCGCAGCACGCGCTTGCCCTCAAGCGCCAGTTCCACCAGTCTTAGAGAGATGTCGCGCTGCTTGGCAGAAGGTTTACCTCCACGCTTGCCCGCATAGATCAATTCGGCCTGCGACGCCCAATCGAGCACGTCTTCCTGCACCAGCGCATCATAGACCACCACATCGGCCTGCTTCAGCGCATTGAGCGCGTGCAAGGTCAAAAGGCCTGGGTCACCGGGCCCCGCCCCGCAAAGCCAGACCCATCCGGGCAGAAGTTCGGGCCAATCGCCCTTTGGAAGATCGCTTGAGTCGCGCATAACCCATTCTATGGCCGGTCTTTTGTCTGTCGAAAAGCCCTGGAACGACCGCCTCTGGGCAATCTGGCGACATTATGGAGCATAAAATTACGCAAATGCAGCAACTGTTTGCCCGTTGCGCGGCTAGAGAGCCTGCGTATAGTCCGCTGCGTTATGGTGCGCAAACCCGATAAACCTTTGCGCCGGGGCTGGACCACCGGGGCCTGTGCCACTGCGGCGACGCGGGCGGCGTTGATGGGGCTTTGGGGTGAAGGTCGGCCTGATAAAGTGCGCATAACCCTACCAGGTGGCGAACGACCCGCGTTTGAGCTGGCCCATTGGGAGCGGGGTAGTAACTGGGTAGAGGCAGGGATCATTAAGGATGCAGGCGATGATCCGGACGTCACCCATGGTGCCTTAGTGAAAGCGCGTGTTTCCCGTTCTGACGGCGGCGTGACATTCCAAGCAGGCGAAGGGATCGGAGAAGTCACCATGCCCGGCCTGCCCATCCCGCCCGGTGAGCCCGCGATCAACCCTGTACCGCGCCAAATGATGCGCGAAACCGTCACGGAAATGGCAAAGAGACTAGATCAAAACCCTGATGTCACAATTGAAATTTCAATTCCCGGCGGGAAGGAGATCGCCCAGAAAACCTGGAACCCGCGCCTCGGAATCAAGGGCGGGTTGTCGATCCTCGGCACCACCGGCATAGTGCGCCCCTTTTCCTGCGCTGCTTGGATCGCGTCCATCCATCGCGGCATTGACGTGGCGCGCAAAGCGAGGCTGCCCCATGTGGCTGGGTGCACCGGCGCCACGTCAGAGAAGACCGTGCAATCCCTCTATGGCCTACCTGATCACGCGATGCTCGATATGGGGGATTTCGCCGGTGGTCTGCTCAAATATCTCGCCAAACACCCGATCCCCCGCATAACAATCGGTGGCGGTATCGGCAAAATGACCAAGCTGGCGCAAGGCGCACGTGATCTGCATTCTGCGCGCTCTCGGGTGGATTTCGATACGCTTGCAAAGGCACTGGAAAAACCTAGCGTATCAAGCATGAATACTGCACTGCAAGTCTATGAAGAAACGGGAGAAAAGATGGCGGACTGGGTTGCTGAGCATAGTCAAATCACTGTCAGAAGGATGCTGCCCGACACAATAGCCTGCAACACTGTGGTGATAGACCGTGAGGGTAATATTATCGCATGGACAGACATATGACGCTGTTGCTTTTGGCCGGCACCCGAGAGGCGCGCGAAATTGCCAAGGCGCTGGTAGCGGAAGGTGTTCCGGCCACCGCTTCTCTTGCCGGCGTGACCCGCGAGCCTACAGAACTCGCTATTCCAACCCGTGTCGGCGGTTTCGGAGGGCGCGATGGCTTTCGCTCATACCTGAAAGAAAATGACATAACTGCAGTTTTGGACGCCACCCATCCGTTTGCACATTCGATCTCAAACCGGTCTGCCGAAATCTGCTCTGAGCAAACTATTCCTTATTGCCAATTGCTGCGCGCGGCTTGGGATCCCGAACCCAACTGGCACATGTTATCTCGAGAAGAAGACGCGGCGGCGCTCGTCCAACCCGGCGAGACGGTTTTTCTAGCCACAGGCCGTCAAACACTTGGTCGCTTTGAAAACATGGCGCATGCGCGCGTGATTTGCCGCCAAATTGATCCGCCCGAGGCGCCGTTCCCTTTTCCAAATGGGCATTATCACGTTGCGAAACCACCATTTTCCGAAGAAGACGAGTACCAGCTGTTTAAAGATCTCAAAGTGGACTGGTTAATTGCCAAGAATGCCGGGGGCAACAGCTCTCGAACAAAACTTGATGCGGCCAAGCGGCTAAATCTGAACGTGGCTTTGTTAGAACGCCCAGCGCAACCCGAAGGTTGCAAGGCAGAAAGCGTCGAGGAGGCGCTCGCGTGGGTCCAGAGCTTATGACGGGCAGGATCATTGAATGCGATGCCGATGTCTCTGAGGGCGTGAGCTATCTCGGTTCGATCTGCCCACGCATGGCCTATGCTTTTGAGGCGACAGGCGCCCTGCCCTTACGGCGTAGACCGGACGGCTTCGAACAACTCCTCAGCGCGATTGTTAGCCAGCAACTCAGCGTGGCCTCAGCCGCCGCGATCTGGAACAAGCTCAAATCGGCACGCCTGACAGGACCAAGGAATATCAATGCCGCCACCGATCAAGAGCTGCGCGCTGCAGGGCTCAGTCGCCAAAAGATACGTTATGCCCGCGCATTGGCCGAAGCGCGCATAAATTACCGGGCCCTTCGCGACGCGCCAAATGAAGAAATCATCGCCGAGCTGACCAAAGTACCCGGGATCGGCATCTGGACAGCTGAGATTTATGCGATGTTTTCGCTCGGCCGGGCTGATGTGTTTGCGCCTGGCGATCTAGCCCTGCAAGAAGCTGCGCGCGTTTTGTACGAACTGCCAGAACGGCCAACGGAAAAAACCCTGCGCCAGATGGCCGAGGCCTGGTCTCCCTGGAGATCGGTTGCAGCGCGTCAGCTCTGGGCGTACTACCGCGTGGCAAAGCAAAGAGAAGGTATCCGATGACGCGCGTTCTTCAGGCAGGCCGCAAAGAGCCGCAATCCGGTATCACCCGATCTGTCGTGGTATTTCTGCATGGATACGGTGCCAATGGGGCCGATTTGCTGGGTTTGGCCGATGTGCTGGCCGAGCACCTTCCCGATACGCTCTTTGTCGCCCCTGACGCGCCAGAGACGATCCCAGGTATGCCGATGGGATATCAGTGGTTTCCGATCCCCTGGATCGATGGGTCATCGGAAGAAGAAGCTCATAGAGGATTGCAAGCTGCGTCTGAGGATCTGAACGCTTTTCTTGATGCGCTGATGGTGGATGAAGATGTGTTGCCCGAACAAGTGGTCCTGTTTGGCTTCTCTCAGGGCACGATGATGTCACTGCACGTGGCCCCGCGCCGCGAGGATGAGATCGCGGGCATCGTTGCCTTCTCGGGACGTCTGCTACAGCCAGAGCTATTGGCCGATGAGGTTTTAGTCCGCCCACCGGTTTTGCTGGTGCATGGGGACGCCGATGACGTCGTCCCGCCACAATCCTTGCCGGAAGCCGCAGAGGCGTTGCAAACGGCGGGGTGGAAAGAGGTCTATGCACACGTGATGAAAGGCACTGCCCACGGGATTGCCCCGGACGGCCTTTCCGTAGCGCTGGCGTTTATGCGAGACAAGCTAGGACTTTAAAGCTTTCGCGTTTTGAAGCGCTCGAATGAAAAATTCGCTCCCAGCGTGACCAATACAGAATGCAAATTAAAGAAGGTTTTCGCCGTAGAAGATACCAAAATTCATCACTCTATGCTGCGGCTCGCAGCAACCAATCCGCAAATATCTTTGCTTTTGCCCGCAACCTGGGACGGGTTACCAAATAATATCCACGCGGAGAGTTATCTTCTGCATAGAGCTCTTCAAGACTTCCCAACTCTAAATCAGTTTGAACTAAGGCCCGGGCTTGCAGGGATAAACCGTGTCCTGCTCTGGCTGCAGCAAGGACAAGCGAATTAGTTGGATAATGTCGGTTGATATTGGCGTCAAAGTTAATGCCATTCCTCACTGTCCAGTCGCGATGCTCTTGACGAGAGGTTTCGAACAACCAAGGACGTGTTTTCAGGCTGCTCAGGTCATCCGAGGTAAGCGCATCGACCAGTCCAGGTTTAGCCACGACAACATATTCAGCGGAAGCAAGTTGTATTGCCTCAAGTCCGGTCCAATTTCCCAAACCATATCGGATTGCCAAGTCAAATTGGTCACTATTCATATCCGCAAGCTTCAGGCTTGGAGCAAGATTGATCTCAATGTCTGAATACTCGCTCCAAAAATCATCGAGTCTGGGCATTAGCCAGATCTCCGCAAACGCTGGTGTTAACGCGACAGTGACCGCTCGATCCTCTTGCTTCGACAGTATCGCGCCGATCCCATTAGCGAGAGTTTGAAAGCTATCAGTTGAGATGGTCGCCAACCTCTCGCCAGTCTTGGTCAATGCAAGCCCCTTGCCGCTCCGCTCAGCGAGTTTGGTGCCAAACCATTGCTCAAGACCACGGACATGCTGACGCACAGCCGCTTCGGTTACGTTGAGATCACGTGCCGCCACGGTAAAGCTTTTTCCTCGCGCGACCGCTTCAAAAGCGCGCAATGCATGCAAGGAGGGAATCGTTCGCCAATTCATTTCGTACTTCAACTTCGATATTGAAATTTATTCTGAATTGAAATCCGCGATTATTTCAAGAAAAAACTCTATTAGGTTAAGAAATAGAAGTAGAAGACGCATGAATATCGAGGTTTGGATTACATTCTCTGCTGCGACGATTGCACTTTTGGCCGTGCCCGGTCCGGTGGTTATGCTGCTGCTTGGTTACACCATGAGCAGCGGCAGATCGGTTGCAGCAGCTGCAATTCCCGGTGTCGTGCTCGGTGATCTTGTTGCAATGACCATTTCGCTTCTTGGTGCAGGGGCGATTTTGCAGGCCTCAGCAACACTGTTCTTAGCGCTGAAAATTGCAGGCGCAACATATCTGGTTTGGTTGGGTGTCAAAATTTGGAAGCATGACGCCAAGTCTACAGCCATGAAACATGTTGTCAGTGCTCGCCGTCGGACACGGGTCACGCGCGATGCATTTCTAGTCACAGCTCTAAATCCAAAAGACATCGTGTTTTTCATTGCGTTTCTTCCGCAATTCATTGACCCGACGCGACCGGTTTTGTCGCAGATCGTAATTCTGGAGGTGACGTTCGGGGTTCTTGTTCTGTGTTCGACCATAACTTGGGTTCTTTTGGCGGAAAGAGTTATTGGTCAACTGAGGCACCCAAAAGCAACAAAAGTCATTTCACGCTTCGGCGCGAGCTGGCTCATTCTCGCTGGCGTTACAACAGCGGCCAGTGCCTAGACTTAAAGGGGATCGCATCATGACGACATTCAAAATACCGACAATTGAAAGCGCAAGACTGATCTTCAGAGAGTTTCGAGAAGATAGCGATTTCGACGCCTATGCTGAATTCTATGCAACTGAACAAACCCGGTTCTACGGCGGGCCGCTTGACCGCTCTGCCGCCTGGCGCGCCGCGGCCGCGATGATGGGTCACTGGATCATAAGGGGATTTGGCGCTTGGGCCTTGGAAGAAAAAACAACCGGTGATTTTTGTGGCATTGTCGGGCTTTGGTATCCCGAAGGTTGGCCTGAACGCGAGATCACCTGGAGCATAGTGCCACACAAACAGGGAAAGGGACTCGCCTACGAGGGTGCTGTCCGCGTACGTCAATTCGCCTTTGAAACCTTGGACTGGGATAAGGTTCACAGCTGCATTCTGGAAGGCAACCAAGCCTCAATCGGGCTCGCCAAAAAACTTGGAGCCACCCTCAAACGGGAGGAAGTGGACCCAATTCGCGGCAAGTTCTTGGTCTATCGGCACAGCAACGTCAGCGTTTGAGATACCTCCTTTCTGTGATCCTTGAAATGAAATGTAGCGATCCGGTCAAATGTTCGCGACTGCAACCCTCTACTCGCAGCTAAGGTTGCGTAGAGAAACGCGTAAAGACTATGATTCAGCGATAATTCATTGCGATACAACGTCCGTTGCGCTGTTCACACAAAGGATGCGTTTTCCAGTGCTTTTGATCGTAGTCTTTTCATTTGTACTGGGTTTCGCTCTGTCGCGCGCGAGCACTTGCACTGTCGCCGCGACCACTCGGTTGGTCACGCTTGGAAAGCCGGATTGGCTGATCGGGATTTTGGTGGCTGTATGTTGGTCGGCTGTCACGCTTTTGCTTTTGAAATCCTTAGTTTCAGTCGAGTTTCCGCAACATGAAGCGGTTCCGATTGGCAGAGCTTTATTTATCGCTTCAATCATCATGGGCATCGGCGCCTATGTGAACGGCGCTTGTTTCATAGGCAGTGTCGGAAAGATTAGCAGTGGCGAGCTTTCCTTTCTGATGACGTTTCTTGGATTATTGGTTGCGCGTCTGGTGACGGACCAATGGTTTGAAGATGTCGTTTTTCGTGGGCAAAGCTTTCCAAACATGCTCACCGATCACCCGGTTTTCTTCTCGGCAGTTACGACGATCTTCTTGTTTGGCTTCGTCTACGGACTCATACGCATAATTATGCGACTCCAGGAGGCGATGATGGCACTGTGCGCTATGGGAGTGTGCGCAGCCGTTGTGTTTTCTTACAATCCTAACTGGAGCTACGAGGCCTGGATTGGCAGGATGGTGAACGGTGAAGGTCTTTCGGAGGCTTACGGAGTAGAAATGACCGTGCTGGGTCTTTTCACGGGCGCCACCATTGGTGGTGTTCTAAAGGGCACCTTCTCACTTCAGCCTCCGCGTATGACCACCAGCGTGTATTGCTTTTTGGGCGGGCTCCTCATGGGCTTTGGTGCAAAGTATGCTCCCGGTGGTAACGACACGTTGTTGTTATGGACGATACCGAACTTCGTGCTCTACGGGTTCGTGTCCTATTTGACGATGGTTGCTACGGTCGCGTTGCTGGTTCAGCTAAACTTGAAGAGAACGAAAACCCAGGTCAGCGAGTAAACCGACCCTTGCTAATATCGGGTCCGGGTGATCCAAATCCCCCATGGCCAAGGCAGCTACGACACTTATGTTACTCGCGCTCAGCAGCATCGCTGCTTTCATCGCAGAGGCTGTGTCTGTACCCCTACCCTTCCTCATCGGGCCATTGGTCTGCACGGGGTTGTTGGCCATCACAGTAACCGGCCGCCTTCCGAGCGGCTATCAGTTTCCTCCGCGTCTGCGGCTTTTCTTTATTGCGATCATAGGGTTGACCATCGGCGCCCAGGTTACACCGGAGCTCTTTGCACATGTCGACCGCTTGATCCTGAGCGCAGTAGCGCTCACGATCTTTGTCATACTTGCCCACGCCTTGGGTTACTGCGTGTTCCGCTACATCGGACGGTATGACGTGCCAACGGCGTTTTATTCCGCTGCTCCTGGGGGGCTATTTGAGGCGATCGCCATGGGAGAAGAGGCACGCGCCGATCCGGCCCGCCTAACCATGCAACAGTTTTTGCGCATTATTGTTGTGGTCACGCTTCTGCCGTTCGGACTATCCCTTTGGCTTGGCGAACCAGTTGGAAGCGCGGCTGGCATGAGCCTTGCCACCGCTGATGTGCCGCTTGAAGCTATTCCACTTGCCTTACTGGCTGGCCTCGCCGGGTTCGCTTTGGGGCACTATCTGCGTTTTCCCGCCAAACAATTGACC
>JBCDDS010000083.1:0-15963 GCA_039180185.1 Pseudomonadota bacterium
GCCGTCGAGCTCACCTGTTTGCACGGCGACTTCGATATCTTCCCAAGGCAAGGTTACCGGAACCACGCCGAACTGGCTCAGGAACCTGCCCGCAGTGGGGAAGGTGAAGACGCGCTTGCCTTTGAGGTCTTCCAACGAATTAATAGGGTCCTTGGTGGCAAAATGGCACGGATCCCATGCGCCCGCTGAAATGTGCTTTACGCCAACTTTGGAATATTCTTCATCCCATATCTCGTTCAGGCCATATTGATTGAACAAGACGGGCACATCGAGTGAATAGCGTGATCCAAACGGAAAATACCCACCGAAAACAGTGACCTCAGTCGGAGATGCCATCGAGTCATCATCCGATTGCACCGCATCAATTGTGCCGCGCTGCATCGCCTGAAAGAGTTCCCCTGTCGGTACAAGCTGATCGGCAAAGAACAATTCGATTTGCATGCGATCGCCAGCGATTTTATTGAATTTTTCAATCGCTGGTACGACGACCTCTGCTGCCAGTGCCGCACCAGCATAGGTTTGCATCCGCCATTTAATTGTCGATTGCGCCAGAGCCGGCGTGGCCAGGGCTGCTGGTCCCGTAACGGCGGCACCTTTGATAAAATTACGTCTTGTTGTCATAACAACCTCCTTTTGGTTAAACTCGATTTTCCTCAGCGTTCTTGGCGACGCTTAGTTTCCGTAAATTGTTTGTGGCAGCCAGAGCGCAATTTCTGGAAAGGCCATAATGATGGCCAACGCCAGCGCCATGACGGCAACAAACGGAATGATGGATCGATATATATCAGACAATGTGATTTCAGGGGGCGACATCGCCCGCATAAGAAAAAGATTATAGCCAAAGGGCGGAGTCATATAAGCGATCTGCGTGGTGATCGTGTAAAGCACTCCGTACCAAATCAGGTTGAACCCCAGATCGCCAACGAGCGGGATATAAAGCGGGGCCACGATCACCAGCATCGCGGTATCATCCAGAAATGTGCCCATCAGTATAAAGCTCAGCTGCATCAGGATCAGGATCATCCAAGGGCTGAGGCCCAGCCGTTCAGTAAAGAGGCTCTCGATTGCCTTGACCGCACCTAACCCGTCAAAAACAGCACCGAAGGCCAAGGCCGCAAGGATAATCCACATGAACATGCATGTGATGCCAAGTGTGTTGCGCACCGAGGTTTCAAATACTTGCCAAGTCATTCGGCCCTTGAGTAACGCCGCAAGGAATGCCGCAATGGCACCAATGGCGGAGCTTTCGACTAATGATGTCCAGCCGTTCACAAAAGGGATCATCATCGCAAAGAAAATCCCGAACGGCAGCAGGCCAGCTAGAAGTAACCGATACTTCTCGACCTTCGGCATATCTCGTTCTTCTTGAGACAGAACCGGGCCGAGAACCGGATTTATCCGACAACGTAAAGAGATATAGAGAATGAACATGCCCGCCATCATGAGCCCCGGGACAATACCTGCTAGCCACAATTGACCCACAGGTTGGCGCGCAATCATTGCATAGAGCACCAGTACCACGGACGGGGGCACCAAGATGCCCAAACTGGACCCTGCCTGTACAACGCCGGTCACCATGCGTTTGTCGTAACCTCGACGCAAAAGCTCCGGCAGGGCAATCGTGGCACCTATCGCCATGCCTGCCACCGAAAGTCCATTCATTGCTGAAATAAGCACCATTAACCCAATCGTGCCGATGGCTAGCCCTCCCCGGAGACCACCCATCCAGACATGGAACATCTTGTATAGATCATCCGCAATGCGGCTTTCGGACAAGATGTAGCCCATGAAAACAAACATCGGGACAGTCAGCAGAGGATACCATCGCATCAGTTTGATCGACTGCGAAAATGCAACGTCGAAGCCGCCCCTGTCACCCCAAAGCGCCAGCGCAGCCACGACTGCAACAAATCCAATAGCACCGAACACACGTTGCCCACTGAAGAGCAACAGCATCATGGTCACAAACATGAGAAGAGCGATGGCCTCATAACTCATCGCGTAACCTCTTCGCCGCTCAACCGCAGGACATCTTTGAACAGCTCTGACAAAGCCTGAAGCAGCATGAGTACGATACCGAGACACATGATGGTTTTGATCGGCCAGAGATAGGGTCGCCATATCGTCCGGCTACGCTCCAAAGTACCGAGGGATTTTTCTCCCCTTGCCAGATCAGCAAAAAACTCAACAGGGTTAGCTCCAAAATGACCCAAAGAGTAAGCGGTAGAGCTGAGTGCGCCCCAAAGCAGGATTGCAAGATAGAAAATAAGGCAGAGCACCATGGTCGCATCTGTCGCAGCTTTGCGTCGCAGAGACCAATTTTCATAGAAGAGGTCCATGCGCACATGGCTGCCCATCTGGATCGCATAAGGTCCACCTAAGAAAAAATAGGCGATCATCGCAAATTGAGCGACTTCTAAGGTCCAAAGTGAAGGCTGGTCAGAAAATTTGCTGATCGTTGACCAGAGCAGGACCGCCATCATTGCAAATATGCCAAACATAATGACGCGTCCGACACCGTAATTCATGCGGTCGATGAGCTTTATATAGCTTCTCAGGATTCTCATGCAGCGAAACTGCGTGTTGAGCTGGATGTATTTCTCAACAAACAACGCTTAGTTGGTAAAGATGAAACGCGTATCGCATCCCCGTATTGACGAATGCCAAGTTTCGCCTGCGGGTAACGATCCGCGAAAACCGGCTTCAAATTGAACACCTTACGTTGCACCCACGGTTCATCCATCTGTCAAAATGTCCAAACACGTCGTGAATGTGTCAATCCTTTTCTTCCTGTTAATGCGCGAAAATCGGTTTTCCCTGAAAACATAGGTCAACACGCGCGCACTGATACGTGAGGCGCAAAGATCCCCGCTAAATAAAAAAATGCGTTTTCTGCAACCAACTATTGTCCGGTACAATGTTAAATTGAACAGTGCTAGGCTTGCTGAAATTCAAAGGATTTTAAAATGGCAGACTTCGAGATCGTTGTTTATGGCGCGTCCGGTTTTACCGGCCGCCTGGTTACAGAGTACCTGGGCCAAAATTATCCTGATCGTTCGTGGGCGATGGCGGGGCGCAATGCCGAAAAGATGGCCGCTGTGCGCAACGAACTAGGCTTGTCAGAACACGTGCCAACAATTGTGGCAGATGCGTCAAATCCAGCCTCTATCGAGGCGATGGTACGGAGGGCGAAGGTCATCATCACAACGGTTGGCCCCTATCAACTTCATGGCCCGCCCTTGGTTGCCGCATGTGCTTCGGCCGGGACGGACTATGTCGATCTTTCTGGCGAGCCACCCTTTATGTGGGACATGATTGAACAATTTGATGACGCTGCGAAGGTTTCCGGTGCAAGAATAGTGCATTCATGCGGCTTTGATAGCGTGCCTTCAGACATGGGTGTGTACTTTCTTCAAAGTGAAGCCAATCGGCGCTTTGGCGCGCCGCTAACAAACGTCAAATGCCGCTTGAGAAGTATGAAAGGAACTTTTTCAGGTGGCACAGCGGCATCGGGCAAAGCGACAATGGCAGCTGTTATGAAAAATCCGGACGTCATGCAGAAGCTGTTTTCGCCGTACGCACTTTCGCCAGGACATGAGGGCCCAGAACAACCGCGTGGCAATAAACCATACGAAGATGCCGATTTCGGAAATTGGGTTGCACCGTTCTTTATGGCTCCTGTGAACACAAAGAATGTTCATCGTTCAAATATGTTGTTGGGTTATCCCTATGGTAAAGATTTCACTTACGAAGAAATGATGTTTACGGGGCCGGGTGAAAAAGGGGAAGCGATCGCGCAACACATTGCGACCACGGACCCGCTCGCGGGCCAAGAAGATCTAAAACCAGGGGATGGACCGTCGAAAGAAGAACGAGAGAACGGCAGCTACGATTTCATGTTTACGGGTGTTTCAAATAGTGGCGAGCGCCTTACCGTTGGTGTGAAAGGTGACAAAGATCCCGGCTATGGCTCAACATCCAAGATTATTTCCGAATGCGCCTTTTGCTTGTTGGAGGAAGCGGCTGGAACACCTGGGGGTGTACTTACCCCAGCTTCGGCATTCGGACATTCAATCATTGACCGAACACGTGCCAATGCGGGCTTAACATTCGAAGTGGAGATTTAGCGCTCAGGCAACACAAGTCTCAAGACGACTTATCTGTGTTTCGCAATGGTCTTATGGAGATCGCGTATTGTAGAATTCAACTGTTTACCAATAACCGATTGCTAGGCAATGATCCTCTCCACAACGCGGCGTCCAAAATCATGGGTAGGTCCTTCCCAGTGAGGGCTCAGTCGACCTCCGTCATAAGCGGGTGACAGGCGGCCTTGTTGCAAGAGCTCCAACATGCCTAGGTCTTCACTATTCAGATCATCCCACATCTTTAATGTTGCTTCACGCGCATCCTTGTACTCGTCTGATGTGGCGGCATCGCCAATAAGAAATACATGTAGCTCTTCTCGGGTTTTGTCAGGCGCCACTGGATAACTGACCAGAACAGAGAATTGATCTGGATACACTTCAGCCGCAAAATGTGGAAAACAAAGGAACCAAAGACCACGTTTTTTATCTTCATTAGACAAACCTGGATAGTGCGGCAGGCCTTCGCCACGTCCCTCGTCAACTTCTGGGAAAATGTAATCGTTATAGAATACATGCCGATCCCATTCACCCGACCAGCGGACATTCATCGGCGCAAACTTCAATAGCTTGGGGTGAACGGCAAAAACATGATAACCTTCCATATAGTTTTCATAGACCAGTTTCCAGTTGGCATTGACTTCGAAATCGAGCTTTCCAGCCCATCTTATCGCTGAAAAATCATAGTTTTCTGTTCGCTCAAGCAACGGTTTGAGCCATTGCTTCAGCGGTTCCGCGTCGCCTGAAACATTCGCAAATATGCAGCCGTTCCATGTCTCGACACGGACTTCCATCAGGTCAAGTTTCTCACCCCCACCATCTTCGAACTTATCCAAAGTGTTCGGACCATTGAAATGCGGACGAGATCGCAGCTTGCCGTTTAGCTCGTAACTCCACGCATGATAGGGACATGTCAGTGTCAGCTTGCGGCACGATTCCGTAACCAGTCTGATTCCACGATGGCGACAAACGTTGTGAAATCCACGGATCACCCCATCCCTGTCGCGTAATATAATCAGAGGTGCACCACCAATTTCGATTGGTTTCAAATCTCCGGGTTTTGCGAATTCCGCTTCTGCGCCGGCGAAAACCCAGGCTTTCCGAAAACAGTGTTCTTGTTCCAGTTTCAACCAGTCTTCCGACCAATAGGCCGCATTGGGTAATCCACTGGCTTCTTCAATCGGGGCAAAGGCCTGCGCCAAGCCCTCCTCACCAATCAATTCTAAGACCTTCTGTCGAACATCTTGGGTCATCCGCTCACCAAATCAGATCGTAGTCTGTTTTCATATAATGCGCGATAATGACTCATGAACTTGTCGTAGTGCTTTGCCAGGTTTGGTGGTAGTTCGCTCGGGTTTTCATTCTTCCTTTTGACAGGTTTTAACCCGTCACTATCGCGCAAGGACGCGTGCCAAATCTCGTCGTTTCCGTCATACCAAAGCACATCATCGCGCGCACCAGGTTCCCATGATAGGGCTTCGCGAATGAAACGGATACCGATAGCCTCACAATAGCTCCGTACCATGTTGTCCGGGTCTTCGAGCAAGTCATCGCTATCAAGCACCGGGGGCGATATTCCTTTTTGACAAAGCAGATCGAACAATGCGTGTTGCGGGCCAAAGCTTATCTCATGTGCCTCAAACCCTTCTTTCATCCCAGCTTTTTGGTAAGATCGATACAGTGAGGCAAGCACCTTTGCAGGATGTCGAACAAGGAAACTGTGGCTGATCCTTCCAAGAAAAGCATCGTTCCACATGTGGTCTGTGTGATGCGGCATGTCTTTGACAAAAACCGGTTGAGTTTCGGCGGTTGTCAGGATGTCGTTCCAAACCTTCTCAAAGGTCAAATTCGGACGTCTTCTGTCCGCTGGAGCAGGCCTCGGTGCGCGTGCTTCGGGTCCTTGGTACCAAGCCATGCCGAAGGGTTCATGAAAACAAGCCAGATCCCCACGTTGACGCATCATCCATTCAAAAGCTGTCGAAGTTGAGCGTGGCGTCGCCCACAGAAAGTAGATCGGAAAACCTGTCATTCGGCGCTCTCCTGAAGGGACGCCAACAGGCATGGCAGCTTGCCTATCGGCGTAACACCAAGACTGCGAAAGACGTTCCAGTATAAAGCGCAATCGGACGAAATGATGGGTTTTCCGATGTGCCTTTCGATGTCACGTAAAATGCTCACTGGACGTTGTGGCAGACCATCAGCGCGGCGAAAATTTGGCATTCCAATAATCACAATAGCATCAGCGTCTGGCGCTTTTTCGGCTACGTATTCGAAAGACCGAGTGGCGAAATAGCCTGGAAAAATCCATGTCGCTTCGTTCACCTCTTCTTGCGTGGACATCAGGCCGTGATCGACAAAATTGCCAGAGTACAGGATGTCAAAACTACCATCGGCTAGGAAACGGGTCGTTCCTTCACGCCAGTCGGGCCAAAAGTAACCACCATTTACAGCAATAGAATTGGCGCCAATACTCCTCAGCGCTTCAACGAGGGACAAGCCTGCCATATGCAACGGGATTTCATAACTGTCTTCCATTTGATTGCAAAAAGCGCGAATGTCGTCGGGTGTTTTGCCTCCTGCATGCGACCAGTTTGTGCCAACCTGACCAACTACGTCCGCGCCAGCGTTCGACATGCAATGCACAACCTCTTCTAGTTTATGAAAGTTGTCGACACGTTGAGACAGCTCATGGGCGTAGTTTTCCGCATGTATCAAACGACCGTGTGCTCCGACACCCTCAGGCGCAATCTTTAAAAAGTCATGTGGTGCAGCGTCGAAATCGTGTGGTGGAGCAGTGAAGCCCACCTGGTGGGGGAAAATCTTTTTTGCTGGATCGTTCCAACGCAAGGGCTTCATAGCTTCCGACTCAACATTCTCAACTTCAAACTTGCTCTTTATGAAAATTTTAGGCACAATTTTTTCATGAAGGTCAAGAAAAATGAAAAAATTACACCTGAAGACGCACTCATCCTACTGGGCGAGGATTTACGCGGTCTGCGACGCGCACAGGGCTTAACGCTTGAAGATCTCGCAGCTACCAGCGGTAAATCAGTGTCTTTCATTTCTAAAATCGAGCGCGGACAAGCCCGACCTTCCGTGACCACACTACAGGAATTGGCAGGTGCGCTAAGTGTGCCAGTCGGCTGGTTTTTCGAAACAGATGGGCCGGCACCAGCCGACGAACGACCCTACATTGTACGCGCGGCTCGCCGCCGTAAGCTCAGCTATTCAGGTCTTGGCTCAACCGATTATATGGGTTTCGAAGATCACCTTCTCTCTGCGAGCCTGGACGGGCAATTGGCTTTAGGTATGTCGACATATCATCCTGGAGGCAATTCGGGCGACGAGCTTTACACCCATGCAGGAGAGGAGGCTGGTCTGGTGATTAACGGTCGTATCAATCTGCATCTCGACGGTAAACTCTTTCATCTCGAGGCAGGCGATAGCTTTTCCTTCTCAGCGAGCCTGCCGCATCGATACTCTAATCCTGGCGAGACTGATGCCCAGATCGTCTGGGCCAACACGCCTGTAAACCTTCGAAGATAACTTATGCAAAACCACGTACGCGTCGTCGTCATTGGTGGTGGCAACATGGGTGCCGGGGTTCTGTACCATCTCGCTCATATGGGTTGGACTGATTGTCTCCTGATTGAAAAATCTGAACTGACCAGCGGTGCAACGTGGCACGCCGCGGGACTTGTCAGTCGCATGATCGGCGGGCATGCGCTCGGCACTATTCACGACTATGCGGTCGATCTATACAAACGGATCGAGACCGAGACCGACATTGGCGTAAGTTGGCACAATTGCGGCTCGCTACGCATTGCAACCAGTCCAGACCATATGGATTGGATCAATCATATTCGCGATGCAATACTGGCTCGTGGTCAAGAAGCCATGATCATTGACGCCGAAGAAGTGGCTCGGCTTAACCCGCTTTACGATGTCAAGACCGCAGGCGTGCTGGGAGCCATATACACACCTGATGACGGTCACGTCGACCCTTCCGGAACTTGCCAAGCAATGGTCAAAGGGGCACGGCAGTTGGGTGCAAAGGTGCTTCGGAATTGTCGCGTTATCAACACGAAACAGCTGCCAGGAGGCGAATGGGAGGTTTTCACCGAACAAGGCACCATCGTTGCGGAGCATGTGGTCAACGCGGCAGGCTATCACGCGAGACAAGTAGGAGCGATGGCAGGGCTTGATCTGCCTATAACCACGATGCTGCACCACTATGTGGTCACGGATGCTGTGCCGGAATTCGATGCAATGGAACGTGAAATACCAGTCACACGCGACGATCACTTTTGCGGTTATGTTCGACGTGAGCAAGCTTCGGCACTGATCGGACTTTACGACAAACAGGATCCAAAAGCAGTTTGGTTAAATGGTTGCCCTTGGGAGAGTGCAAACGAACTATTTGAACCAAATTGGGACGGCATCACACCCTGGTTGGAGAACTGTTTCGAACGCATGCCCGCATTGATGCATCGCGGGATCAAGCGTGTCGTTAATGGCGGCATAACTTATACGCCGGATGGCGCTATGATGTTAGGCCCCGCCCCGGGTCTAAGAAACTATTGGCTGGCATGTGGCGCAACGGTGGGTATCGCTTGGGGTCCAGGCGCTGGACGAACGCTGGCGCAATGGATGGTAGAAGGCACTGCCGAAATATCGACACGGGCATTCGATCCGCGTCGTTTCGGAGTTTGGGCTGACGCAGACTATGCAAGAGCCCGCGCGAGCGAAGACTACACTATGCGTCAGGCGATGCCTTATCCGCAGTATCAGCGTGAACGCTGTCGAGGTATAAAAGTCTCGGGGGCCAACGATCGAACGGCTGCGTTAGGCGCGACTTTTGAAGAAGTAGCAGGTTGGGAGCGCCCGCGCCTTTACGCACCAGAACCCATTGGTTGGCGCCGCACCAGCGCGTTTGATCAGGTTGCGTCAGAGTGTCGTGCTGTGCGCCAAAACGTAGGTCTCGCTGATCTCAGCGCCTTCGCCAAGTTTCGCATAAACGGGCCAGGCGCGGAAACGTGGCTCGAAGCAATCTGCGCAAATCACGTGCCGCGTGTTGGCCGTACCTGTTTAACGCTTTTGCTCAATCGAAGTGGAACGATCGAAGGCGAAGCCACGATCGCACGCACTGGGCCCGAGGAATTTTATTTTATAACAGGCGCCCCATCGGAAAGACGGGTTTGGGATTGGTTGACCCTTCATTGTGGAGTTACGCTAAATGGCGTTCAGCTAACAAACGTCACGGATGACATTGGCATTATTTGCATTGCTGGACCACATGCGCGCGATGTGCTCATCGCTTGCACAAATGATGATGTGTCCAACAATGCACTTGGTTGGTTATCCTGCACGGAATTGACGGTAGCAAACATTCCGCTTCTCGCGCTCAGGCTAAGCTTTACTGGGGAATTGGCGTACGAACTTCATGCGCCGAACGACCAATTGGGTTTGCTTTGGGATGCTCTATGGCGGGCAGGTCTTGCGCATAACATTGCACCATTCGGCGCAAAAGCGATTGAAAGCCTGAGACTGGAAAAATTCTATCGCGGCGGACACGAGTTGACGAATGACGTGGGCCACAAGGATGTCGGGCTGGAACGCTTTGCCGCTTTAGAAAAAGATTTCTTGGGTCGCGACGCGATGCTAGCGCGCGTCCCGAAAAGTCATGTCACATTGCTGGAACTGGAGGGCGAGCAAACAGACGCTCTGATAGGTGAAGCTGTCTTTAACGGCGAACAAATGGTGGGTTCAATAACATCCGCAGCCTATGGACATACGGTCGGTCGCTCTCTTGCTATCGCCTTCTTGCAGGATGAAGCGCGGCTTGGGGATGCTTGTTTGGTTGTGTCGTTGTTGGGAAAGCGTGTACCGGCTAAGATTCTATCCAAAGCACCCTGGGACGCAGAAAATCGACGGCTGAAACAGTAAAGCATGAAACCTGGACAAGAATTGCTTTTGTAAAAAGGGTGTTCCGCGATTTTCTTTATTTTTTTAATGTTGAGCGCTTCGTAACAGTGCCGCGCTCAAATAATTGCGCCGCGGACTTTGGCGGATACCCACTCAGAAATCACAACAGCAACAAGTATGACTATCAAGATCAAAGAGACTTGTGGCCAAGCCAGCACGTTCAGTGACGCGGACAGCTGCAGCCCAATACCGCCAGCGCCCACGAGCCCCAACACCGTAGACTCGCGAATGTTTATGTCCCATCGAAACACTGCAATGCCAGCGAAGGCGGGTAGGATTTGTGGTACGATGCCGTAGGCCATGACCTGCCAACGCGACGCGCCCGTGGCGGTCACGGCTTCCACCTGCGTTGGGTCAATTTCTTCGATGGCCTCGTAAAGAAGCTTGGCGCAAAATCCGATCGAGCGGATGGCGATTGCGATAACACCCGCGAAAACGCCAGGTCCTATGATCGCGATCAACAAAAGTGCCCAGATTAGCGAGTTGATCGAACGAGTGGATACAATGATCAATAGTGCCACAGGTCGTACGAAAAACGCCGACGGCGTGGTGTTGCGCGCAGCAAGAAACGCGACCGGCACAGCCATGATCAACGCTAAGATCGTACCGAGCGTCGCGATGTTGATTGTGTCCCATATCGGTTTGCCTAACTGGGTGATGTATTCCCATCGCGGCGGCGTAGCGCGCGTCCAAATATCACCTGCGATGCGTGGTGCATCCCACACAAAGAACCATGTGGTTGCTTGCGAAATCTGCTGCCAGCAATAGGCGAAAACAGCCACGCCCACGAGCCACATTAACCAATGTGTCAGGCTTTCGCGCTGTGTCCGGCGCTGCCAGAGCTTCAAACCAACATGTGTCTCGCTCACAGGCATTACTGCACTCGTGCTCGGATCACGCCCGAGAGATACTCAAGCGCCATTACAATTGCGATGATCAGGATCAGGATCGCCGCTGCCGTGTCATACTCATATCTATCAAAAGCCGTATTAAGCGTGGCACCGATTCCGCCTGCACCAACAAGGCCAAGAATGGCGCTCTCGCGGAAATTGATGTCGATACGGTACATCGAAAGACCGATCAACCGGGGCATTACTTGGGGCTGGACCCCGTAATTAATCCACTGCGTCCAGCGCGCGCCAGACGCCTTGATTGCTTCGGCTTGTACCCGATCCATGCTCTCAATGTCTTCGGCCAGAAGTTTAGACAGAAAGCCTATGGTGGCAAAACTCAGTGTCAGAAAACCTGCTAACGGGCCAAAGCCGAAGATCGCGACTAGCAGAATTGCGACGATGATTTCCTGCAGCGCGCGAGAAATTGCAATTATTCCTCGGCAAACGAGATAGATGGGTAAAGGCGCAACGTTCCGCGCTGCACCCAATGCGATTGGGATGGAGATCAAAACACCCACGACCGAGGCCGCAGTGGTCATAATTATGCTTTCCAGCATTCCGTCATAGATATCTCCAGAGCGGCTCGCGAAGTCCGGGCGCGTGAAAGCCAGGATAAACTGCTTGCCGCGCTCCAGGCCCTCGTAGACGCGCGTCCAGTTGACCTCAATCGTCAATACCGCGGCGATCAGATAGGCAATAAAGCCAAGGAGTAGCATCCAGCGCAGCCACCGGCGTTGGATCAAAGGAGGTTTTCTCCAAGGTTTGCCGAGTCGGGTTTCGAGATCAAATTCTGCAGAGCTCATTCGGCCGCATCCATTGAGTCTTCTTCCTCATCCTCGACTTTTTCAATGGTCGCTTCCCAATCTTCTTCGCCGTATATTTTTGTAAGAACTGACGGGGTCAAGGCATTCGGTGCTCCATCAAACTCAATAGCGCCAAAGCGGAGCCCGATAACCCTTTGTACAAACATCTGTGCCAAGGCGACATCGTGAATGTTGATGATCGCAGCTAGCTTGCGCTCAGCACACAGCTCACACACAAGGCGCATGATTTGTCGCGAGGTTTTGGGGTCGAGCGACGCAGTTGGTTCATCGACCAGCAAAACCGCAGGATCCTGGATCAAAGCTCTACAAATACCAACACGCTGACGCTGTCCACCAGACAACTCGTCTGCGCGCTTATCAGCCATATGGGCAAGACCGACACGGTCCAGCAGGCGAAACGCTTCGTCAACATCGGATTGCGGGAAACGTCGGAGGAAACTGCGCCAAAAACCCACATATCCCAATCGGCCAGACAGCACGTTTTCCATTACGGACAAGCGTTCGACCAGGGCGTATTCTTGAAAAATCATGCCCATGCGGCGACGCTCGCGACGCAGAGCACCGGACGAGAGCCCGGTCAGTTCGACTTCCCCGAGAAAGACCCTACCGGAGGTAGGTTCTACCAGACGGTTGATACAGCGGATAAGAGTGGACTTACCGGCGCCAGAAGGCCCGATAAGGGCCATGACCTGCCCCTCAGGCACCTCGAGATCAACCGCCTTGAGCGCTTGATCTCCAGTTTTGTAAGTCTTTACTAGCTTTTCAAGCCGCAGCATTGCGTGTTCTCTCGCTTGCCTCTGGCACTGCAAACCGGCGAGCTATTTCGCTCGCCAGCTTAAGCATCACTCGCATGCGTAGCTTACACCATTGGCGGCGTCGATCTTGCGGATCACTTCCCAGTACTCTTTGTAAGTGATCTCAAGGAACTGACCTTCGCCATTCTTCTCGAACTCTTCTTTCAAAGAAGTACCGTCCCATTGGAAATTGAAAAACGCGTTACGAATCTTTTCCTTCAACTCGGGCTTCAAATTGTAAACCACGCCATAGCCCGTCGTCGGGAATGTCTGCGACTTGTAAAGCACTTTCAGGTCTTCTTCTTTGACTACGTCGCGACTAATCATCCGTGCCTTGACCGAGTTTGCGATCGAAGCGGCCAGATAGTCTTTGTTCGCTACGCCCAGAATCGAGTTATCGTGCTTGCCGGAAAAAAGCGGTTCGAAATCCCGTTCCGGCACCATGTCATAGTCTGCTTTCAAGATCGCAGACGGCGCTTTAAAACCCGAATTGGAAGTGGGCGAGGTAAAAGCTAGCTGCTTGCCCTTAATGTCTTCAACCGCTTCAACGCCTGAGCCAGGATAGGTGATGATTTCCATTTCATAGCCAAAAGATCCATCTGGCGCGGCCATTATGGTGAAGGGATTGAAACCAGCACAATTGACCGCCAGCGGATTGGAGCCGGTATTGAAGCCTGCAATATGTAGCCGGCCTGACCGCATGGCTTCGATCTGGGCTGCGTTGTTTTGCACCGGAAAAAACACGACTGACTTGCCGGTTTCACTTTCCAAGTGTGTCAGAAAATCCGCCCAAGCTTCTTTGTAAACGGCCGGGTCTTCGACGGGCGTGTAGGCAAATATCAAAGTGTCGGGGTCAATAAGTTCAGCTGGATCAGTGGGCGTGTCCGCCAGCAAGTCCCCATCTGCGTCACAGAAACGTTTGTCGAGATCACCACGCTGACAGTCCGCTGCAACAGCGGGGTTGTAGGCAAAAATACTTAAGACAAGAGCCGCACAAGAAAATAGTATAGATAAGGTTTTCATATCAATTCCTCCCTAAGTTGAGGCTACGAGCCCCATTCAAAATAACAAAGAGAATTCTTCAATTTTATGACAGCCAGTTAACTGAAAGAGACACAAGTTACTTCTTTTCGTTTTTGTTTATACGGGAAGCAGCTGCTGACTGTTGAGCGAGCCGAGCTAGCCTCTGCAACGTGCACTTTCTTAAGCCATTTGGTCTGTTGGCTGCAAAGTGAGATTCCTTGCCTACGAACAAACGACCAAGTTTGTCTAATTCCACTTCAGCACAGAATTCTGATAGGCTTCTGAATGCAAAGATATTGTGTCTAAGGATCAGAAATTGGCTTTTCAACCTCAGCCCAACGTCCATCGAATCCTTGGCCTGCGGGAAATTGTTTGTGAGCTCGACTAGTCGCCACTTGAGAATGCGTTTGTCTCCAGAGAAAGAGAGCGTTCTAATTTCCTATAAGACCGTAGTGGGCAAATCGTAATCCCTGACCTCGAAACAACTGCATGGAGCGATCATGAATACACCAGCGCATCTTTTGGTGGGCATCGCACTATGCGCACGTCGCAGCAAGCCGCGCACTGGACAGATGGCAGCGCTCGGCAGCCTTTTACCTGATTTGTCACTTTACGTTCTAGCGGGCGTTTCATTGTTTCTATTACAGATCCCACCTGAACGAGTGTTCGGGGAACTCTACTTCTCGTCTTTCTGGCAATCGGTTTTTGCGGTCGACAACAGCCTTATCGTTTGGGGGATTACCCTACTGATCTCTCTCGCAATGCGTAGCACTCCAGCCATCGCGTTTTCTTGTGCAGGACTTATTCATATTGCTTCAGATTTTGCCTTGCATAACGACGACGCTCGTCCGCACTTCTGGCCAGTCAGTGATTGGGTTTTCCAGAGTCCTTTTAGTTACTGGGATTCCCAACATCACGCGGCAGTGGTCGCACCGTTCACATTGGTTGCCGTTATTTTGTCTTCCATCGTGATCTGGCAGCGCTGGCCGAATGTACGCACGCGCCTCGTAGTATTGGCGGCCTGCTGTCTCGAGTTATGGGTTATGCGGCAGTGGTTATTGTTCTTCTGAGTTAGTGGCGGTTCGGTGAATTCACTATATATTCCCGTTCACGTTACTCCCGAGCTTCCGCATTCCCAGCATCAACCGAACACACTTTTGCCATTATGACGCTTAAGATAACAGGCGAAATAGTTTGAGCATCGAGGAATTCGTCGCATCTGTCCTTTTATAGATTAAGATATGGTGGATGTCCTTCGGAAGCAGGCAAGAAACCCATAACGCCATGAAACCAGAGGGAATATTAAGCGCTACAGTTATAATCTTGTCGTCGGCAACACCAGCACTTGCGTACTTAGATCCGATTACAGGCAGCATAATAATTCAAACGATCGTTGGCGGTTTAGCTGCATTTGCAGTCGCGATGCGGTCGTTTCGCGAAAAACTCTTAAGCCCTTTCAAGGCTAAGGAAAAGGACGATACTGAAAATGCGTGATGTTGAGATGCCATTTCGCGATGCTGGTTCGTTTCGCGATCCGAGCGGATACGTTTTTTTGCAGGGAGAACGCGTCATTAGGGCTGTAATGCCCGCGAAGCATCAGCAGTTCTCAGAAATCTACGAGAGTGGAGTGATAGACCGTTTAGCGGAAAGAAAACTGATGATCGCGTGCAGGCGTTTGGCTTGTGATGAATTCACCCTCGCCAATTTTACCGGGGCAAGAGATGAAACAGCCGTTTGTCTTTATGAGCATCCAAAGGTGCCATTGATCAGTTATCCTTATGAATGGACCTTTTCCCAACTAAAAGCTGCAGGTCTTGCACACATTGAACTACAGCTTGCGGCCTTAGAGGAAGGTTACGTTCTGTCAGATGCTACGGCCTATAACATGCAGTTTGTAGATGGCAAACCAATCCACATCGATGTGTTTTCTTTGGAACCATACGAGGAGGGTAAGCCTTGGTCTGGGTACAATCAATTCTGCCGCCAGTTTTTGTTACCTCTGCTGATTGAAGCATGGGGCGGCGTATCGTTTCAGTCCCTGTACCGAGGATCGATTGACGGCATTACATTTGACGATGCGTTAGCCATTCTGCCAAAGTGGAGACTGTTTTCTAGTATAACTGGTTTTTCGCATGTTTATCTTCACGGGCGTTCCGTCACCGCAGCTTCATCTGACGATTTCAAAGGCATAACGCGAAAGCAACCACCTGTTTCCAAGAGCAGTTACTGCGCAATACTCAAGCAACTTCATAGCTTTTTGAGTGATCTCAAAAGCAGTAATCGCTCAGCGTCATATTGGAAA
>JBCDDS010000084.1:0-15910 GCA_039180185.1 Pseudomonadota bacterium
ACGTTCTGCTCGTTGCTTGCAAACTCGGTTCTGGCACCCGCTGTCTCACTCAGAATGTTAAAACCGACTTCAACGCCACCAGTGTTCTGGGTGAAACTACCAAGCAGCTGCCCATCCCCAACACCTGCCAAATCCCACTCAAAGCTCTCGCGCGCTGTCGTACCTGCGCCAGGGCCGGCGTAGTTGCTGTCGCCAAAGATTAGATCGTCACCATCTTCGCCAAAGACGTCGTCATCTCCGGAACCCGCATAGATCTCGTCATCACCCTCACCGGCCAGAACGGTGTCATCACCACCTAGTGCGTCGACAATGTCGTCATCGCCCGATTCTCCTGGCAACACTGCATCGTCGTTGTCGATACGATCTCCGTCCGGGTCGTCATCATAGGCGATGTCGATCAGGTCATCTTCATTGCCGCCTTCAACGACACCGTCCGGCACAAAGGGATCGAATACCAGATTATCAACTGCACCAGACCCATTCAAAATCACTTCCATCCGACCGACGTTGTCGACATCAATATCTTCGATGGTCGATGTTCCGTCTGGAAATGGGCCAACCGACATAATGCCGATCAGAACGCCATCAGGGTCGAAGAACCGAAGCGACGCACCCTCTTCTATGTCAAACAGTGTCAGACGATTGATGCTAGCAGGTTCATCAAAATCAAACGCGATCGTGCCGCCTGATGCATTGTCATCAGGATCGTCGGAGTCACCGTCTTCTGAAATGATCAGCACGTTCCCGAGGTTGGTCGAAGCTAGATCGCTATCACCACCTGTCGGCATCACTGTATTGAACACCATCGCCTGGTCAGAACCGCCAACCGCTGAGATCGTTACACCAAGTGCAGAAAACTCATCGTCAATGATCGTGCCTGCCGGCAAGTTGTTAAAATCAAGAAAGTTAGACATCACATGCACCCCAAAAGCCGAACGCGAATGGATCCAAGCTGCATGTGCATTCTGCGTTTGGCGCGCATAAGCGTTGGCTAAAGCGGCGACCGCTTTTGGCACAGCTGAAGTTCTTTTCCCAAGTCGACGGCATCTACTGCAATCCGTTACCCAAAAAACCGCGACCAAGCCGGAAGAGGCACAACAGCAACGCTATTGCGTCGACTGATGCCGATGAGAGGGAAGTTGATTTACGTCACACGACCGCGCACGAATGAAGCCATGCACGGCCCGTGAAACCAGCGGCATACTCAACCACGCAGTCATGTGCTATCCCAACGGACCAATCGCACAGCTGCTGCCGCAACCTTCTACAATGCCCCCCCAGCTAGGCACGTACAGAATTAATAAAATGCGCGGCCGGGACAAAGTAAATTTTGACTGAAATATGTCACAATTAAGGCCTTGCTTCGTGATTAGGCCAAACTTTGCGCACTGATTGTGGCACCTTGAGCAGAATATTGTTTCCCGAAAGAGCTATACAAAGGTGCGTTCAGCTACCTATGCGAGTAAAATTCATTTAAGGCGCTGACTTTCGAGGGTCCAGAGCCTTAAATTGTTTCCAAAACGGGGACGACTGAATAAGCCATAAATGTGACAAAAACCAGGCAGAACGCATCTCAGCGATACTAAATTGTGTCCTGTTCAATTGGTGCAGGATTCGGCCAATGGTTCCGGTTTGGAAACGTTCTCGCCATAATCTTCGAATCATCGGCTTTTTGACTCTACACGCTCTGTGCACGTTGGTGATTTCGCGCAAACCGGCTTATGCTTTCAAAGGTTGAAACTTTTCCTTCCAATATTGCACTTCACGTTACAAAACTCGCGTGTGACAGATCGCAAACCGAAACTAAACTTGTGGCATTTTCTTTTCTGGTGGAGCGAAGCCTGAGCGTTTGCTTTATGCCGCATGGAAAGGGTCTGAGAGGAAATCCATAGCGGCTTGTACACCGCCACTCCGGTGATCGACATTTGCCTTCTTCAGCCCCATTTCGACGCCGCAAAGCGTGCCCATTAACATCAGGTCATTAAAGTCGCCCAAGTGACCGATCCGAAACACTCGGTCCGCCACTTTGTTCAAACCAGTGCCAAGCGACATATCAAAAGAGTCCAAAATCTGAGACCGCAGGCTATCCGCGCCCTTTTCATCCGGCATCATAACGGCGGTGAGACTATTGGAGCGTTCTTCTGGGTTTGCAGCGAGGATTTCCAGGCCCCAAGCCTCAACTGCGATCCGTGTAGCCTCAGCGTGCCGTGCGTGGCGCATAAAAACAGCGTCCAGCCCTTCTTCTGCCAGCATATCCAGAGCTTCTCTGAGCCCGTAAAGCAAAGTGGTCGCCGGCGTGTACGGGAAGAAACCGCGCTCATTCGGCCCGCTCATATCACGCCAATCCCAATAAGATCGACGATCCCCACCCGCTTCACAAGCCGCCCAAGCCTTTGGTGAAATGGCATTAAACGACAGACCGGGAGGCAGCATTAACCCCTTTTGGGATCCGGCCACCACGATGTCGACCCCCCAATCATCAGTGCGAAAGTCGATAGAACCAAGCGAACTGATCGTATCGACCATCAGCAAAGCAGAATGGCCTGCATCATCGATTGCGCGACGTATCGCGGAAATGTCCGATGTAATGCCGGTTGCCGTGTCGTTATGCACGACGCAAACGGCCTTGATACGGTTGTCTGTGTCAGCTTTCAGTTGTGCACCAATGGCTTCGGAATTTGCACCGGTACGCCAGTCGCCTTGCATAAAGATCGGTTCGAACCCGAGTTTTACCGCCATATTTTTCCACAAGGTTGCGAATTGACCGGTTTCATACATCACAACTTGGTCACCTGGTGACAACACGTTCACCAGAGCAGCTTCCCACGCGCCGGTGCCTGAAGCAGGATAAATCACAACGTGGTTTTTCGTTTTGAAAACGGCTTTCAAATCCTGAAGTATACCGCGTCCCAATTCCGCGAATTCTGGGCCTCTATGGTCAATGACAGCTCGGTGCATTGCACGCTGGATCCTATCCGGCGTGTTGGTGGGTCCCGGAATCTGTAAAAAATGACGCCCAGATGTCATGTCTCAATCCAAAAATGTTGCGCGGCTTTCCTCCACAGGGGAGGATGTTCTGTATGAAGGTCAAGGCCAAATGACGAATTACGACCGATTGCGGCAGCAAATCGAAGGAGATGTTCTTACCTCGGCTTTTGACCGAGGACGCTATTCGACAGATGCGTCAATATATCAGATCGAACCGCAATCCGTCGTCGTTCCCAAGACATGGGCAGATGTGGAAGCGGCTCTGGATTTTGCTAAATCAGAGGGAATTCCCTTTCTAGCGCGTGGTGGAGGCACATCGCAAGCTGGGCAAACGGTCAACGACGCTTTGGTCGTCGATTTCACAAAACACCTGAACAGAGTTCAAGAATTCGACACCGAAAAAGGCACTGTAACTGTCGAACCGGGTTTGGTTTTGGGCGATCTTAATCGTCGTTTGAACGCCCGCGGATGGTGGTTTCCAGTCGATATATCGACGGCATCCCAGGCAACACTTGGTGGTATGGCGGCGAACAATTCCTGCGGTTCACGTTCAATCCGCTACGGTAAAATGCGCGATAACGTTGTTTCGCTTGAGGCGATGACTGCGAACGGGGCCGTACGGGGATTTGGACCGACCCCTGCAAATGACCCGTTGGACGCGGACCTAATTGCTTTAGCCCTTCGCGAGCGCGACGAAATCAAAAAACGATTTCCTTCCGTGCAGCGGCGCGTCGGAGGATACAACATCGACGCTCTTGTCAGCGATCAACCAAACATGGCCGAGTTGCTGATCGGATCAGAAGGCACATTGGCGATCACTAAGAATCTCACCCTCAAACTGTCGCCCACTATTACTACAACAACACTTGGCGTGTGCCATTTCCCAACCTTTCGAGATGCAATGGAAGCCGCGCAACATATCGTGAAACTTGGCCCGATTGCTGTTGAGCTAGTCGATCACAACATGATCCGGCTGGGGCGTTCCATTCCACAGTTTCGACCCGTCGTTGATGCGTTTGTGCGCGGTGAACCTGAGGCACTGCTGCTTGTCGAGTTTGCCGAAACATCTGAGGAAAACCATAGAAGATTGAAAGCGCTAAGTGACCTTATGAGCGAACTTGGCTTTTGCTGGGGTGATCCGGGCAAGAAAGATGGTGGTGTCGTACAGGCAGAAGACGCGGAGCATCAAGCACAGATTTGGGCGGTCCGAAGCCAAGGGCTCAACATCATGATGTCTATGCGATCGGAAGGAAAGCCGGTCTCATTCGTTGAAGATTGCGCCGTGCCTCTTGAGCATCTCGCGGACTTTACGGAACAGTTGACCAATTTGTTTCGAAAGCACGGCACGGATGGAACTTGGTATGCCCATGCGTCCGTTGGGCTTTTGCATGTGCGACCTGTTCTTAACTTGCGCCAAGAACTCGAGGTAAAGAAGCTTCGAGCTATTGCTGAAGAGGCATTTGATCTCGTCGCAGCGTACAAGGGTTCACATTCTGGAGAACACGGTGACGGTATCGTTCGGTCTGAGTTTCATGAACGCATGTTTGGACCACGCATGGTTCAAACGTTCGAGACGATCAAAGATCGGTTCGATCCAGATGCAGTTTTAAACCCAGGAAAAATCGTTCGCGCCCCGAAGATGGATGATCGGTCGCTCATGCGGTGGCCACGAAACTACTCAGAGCAAGCCACAGATACAGTTTTCGACTGGTCGTCCTGGTCCGGAGGTCTGAGTGGCGCCGTCGAAATGTGCAACAACAATGGGGCCTGCCGTAAAAGTACCGCGGGTGTCATGTGTCCTTCCTTTCGCGCTACTGGAAACGAGCGTGACCTCACCAGAGGACGTGCAAACACATTGCGTTTGGCACTAACAGGTCGGCTCGGACCAGAGGCACTTGTCTCGGATGACATGGCAGACACCATGGCACTCTGCGTCGGCTGCAAAGCATGTAAGAGCGAGTGTCCGATGTCGATTGACATGGCGAAAATGAAAACTGAGGTTCAGACCAAACGTGCACAGAGACATGGCTTGAAATTGAGAGAGCAGATCATAGCGCATTTGCCGAGGCTCGCGCCGCTGGCTTCACGCCTAGCACCAATTTCAAATATACCCAGAGCTTTCCCAAAAACTATTTCGCGTCTGACCGGCTTCTCTGAAAGGCGACAGCTACCGAGGTTTCGCAGACCCTTCAATCTAAGGGGAGATGGTGAAGTTTTACTGTTTGCCGACACCTTCAACAGACACTTTGAACCTGAAACGCTTCATGCGGCAAAACGTGTAGTTGAACGCGCTGGTCATCGCGTCGGCGTGCTCGAGGCATCGGGCCGCGCATTATGCTGCGGGCGGACGTATCTATCTGCGGGTCTTATAGATCAAGCCAAGGCTGAAATGTCTCGCACCGCAAACGAACTTTCAAAAGCGCTGCGCGCAGGAAAGAAAATCGTGGGGTTGGAGCCTTCCTGTACATTGATGTTTCGAGATGAGGTCGTGAACCTGGTCTCGGATTGGAATTCAGAAATGGGAGCTCAAGTTTTAACTTTCGCAGAGTACATCGCCACGCATGGTAAAGAGGAAATCACCACCCAGAATTTTGATGTCTTGGTCCATGGACACTGTCACCAGAAAGCCATGGGTGTCGCGAACACTACCGCTGACGTATTGAACAACATCAATGGCGTATCCGCGAGCTTAGTAGAAAGTTCATGTTGTGGGATGGCCGGATCTTTCGGCTACCAAGCGGAAACCGAAGCGGTTTCGCGCGATATGGCCGAACTTACTCTCGCTCCAGCCATTCGAGCTGCGGCAAAAGACACCATTATCGTTGCCGATGGGTTCTCGTGTCGGGCGCAAATACGAGACTTAACAGGGCGTGACGCCATCAGCCTTGCTACGGCACTTGATAGAGCGGTCGCTTAGCAGTGCCTTTTTCCGACGCAATTCAAAACCTTGACCTGGTGCATCTTGGATTAATCGCGTTGGTTTTCTTGGGCGCGGCAATCATCAAGGGTTTCCTAGGTATTGGTCTTCCTGCAGCGGCAATGGCATTCTTGACCTTATTGATGCCGCCAACCGACGCGATTCCTCTCCTCTGGCTTTCAATCCTTGCGACGAATTCTCTGCAATTCGCGCGCGCTCCGAACAAACGAGAAATCGCAAAGGAATACTGGCTATTTGCAACGCTTATTATTGTATGCATCTTTTTGACTTCGATGTTCATCGCGGATTATCCGACCGCGCTTTTGACTGTGGCGATTGGCGCGGCAATGGTTTTGTTCTCACTAAACCTTTTGTTGGGCATAAAGCTGAGGATAGGACCGGGACGCGGCTGGCAAGCGCTTTTTGGAGCCGTTTCCGGTGTGCTTGGCGGCATAAGTTCGATTTGGTCACCTACTGTCGCAATGTATCTGGTAGCACGTGATGTCGAAAAAGAACGGTTCATAGGAGCCACCGGGTTCTTGTTTCTTGCTGGCGTTCTTCCGCTTGGCGCAGGTCAGTTCGTCGCCGGCGTACTAACAATGTCAGTTTTACTGAAGTCTGCTTTCGCTTTACTGGTCGTGCTGGTTGGGTTTCGCATTGGCGAGCTATTGCGCGGTCACGTTTCCCAAACGTTCTTCCGAAATGCCGTCCTAATTGCGTTTCTGGTGATGGGGGTGCGGCTGATCTTCGTGGGATTGGCTTAAAACACTAGCCCTGCCCGTAAAGAAGGTCATTCAAATAAAGCCGTTGGATTTTACCCGAAGGACCTTTTGGTAGCTCTTCTAGAAGATGCACTCGTTCGGGTGCTTTGAATCTTCCGACACGCTGAACGCATAGCGCGCGCAAATCCTCTGCCGTCGCATCCGAGCCCTTGCTGAGACGCACCGCAGCCTCGACCCGTTCGCCGTATTGCTTGCACGGACGTGCAAATGCAGCGGCCTCTACAACATCGCTGTGCTCATAAAGCGCTTCGTCAATCTCGCGCGGGGCGATATTCTCTCCCCCTTTTATGATCAACTCTTTGAGTCGCCCCGTTACAAAGATGAACCCATCTGCATCGCTTCGGCCAAGATCACCCGTACGCAACCAGTCGTCGATGAATGTATCGCGCGTCGCTTCCGGATTTTTGAGATACTCCTTCATGACATTTGGGCCGCGAATTTGAATCTCTCCTTCTTCGCCGATATCGCAAACCTCACCTCTTTCATTGGCAACGCGTCCTTCGTTACCGATCCCGTATCCTGGTGAGCCAATTTTCTGACCCGCAGACTCAAGTGGATTGGAAAGACATTGTGCAGCGGTCTCAGTCAGGCCCATCGTTTCAACAATCGGAATACCAAACCTGTTTTGAAATGCATTCTGCGTTTCCACAGCCAACGCTGAGGAGGCAGAACGGCCGAAACGCAGTCGGGCTTTAAGAGCATCGGAGGGATCAGCTTTTCCATGCAGCAGATGGCTTATAATTGTTGGAACGACGGAGAACCATGTGATGCCGCCAGCTTCGGCTTGTTGCCAGAACTGACTGGCGGAAAATCGAGAGACCATCGCCAGGGATCCACCGGAAACGAGGCTGCCCATCACAGAGACACAAAGACCGTTGATATGATAAAACGGCAGCACTCCGAAGCCTCGATCATCAGGGGTCAGTTGATGTGCCAAGCTGGCGGTCCACCCTCCAGCAAGCAGACTGGCATGGGTGTGCACAACACCTTTCGGTCGACCCGTTGTACCAGAGGTATACATCAACAGCGCGTCATCTTGCGGAACAAGATCATGCAATGGTGACGCAGCAGCCGATGGTGCATAAAGAGACATGCGCCCCGGCCGAACAGTGTTGAACATCTCGATTTGAGTTTCATGTACGAAAGCTACGCGCGCCTCTGAATGATCCAGTGCATAAGCGATGGCGTCAGGCCCTGCCGCGAGGTTGATCATGGTGACGCGAAATCCGCCATAAAGCGCGGCGTAAAGCGCCTTCACGCCTTCAAGCCCATTGGGGTGTATGACGGCGACGCTTTCGCCCTTTTGGATGCCTTGAGCCGTCAGATCAGCGGCAAGCTCGGCCGCACAGTCTCGCAGCACAGTCCAGGTCAATTGTTCTCCGGTTTCCGGAAAAGTCATCGCCGTGCCGCCAGCGTCCGCATGCGCGTTCAACCAATCCCGGACTGTTCCTTCAGGAGGCGCATCTTTGCGAAACTTCATTTGCCCGCTTCGGCCCAATAGTCGGAAAAAATGTCGTCTAGTGCTGGCTCCGTTCCCGGGATCTCACGTACGATCTTTGTTGACTGCATAAAGTGGCGGTAGTTGACGTTCTCATTGACCGAGTTGCCGCCCCAGGTTCCGCAACCCATCGATAATGAAAACGGCATGCCGTTGGTAAATGACCCACCCGTGGCAAAGGTGTGCGCCTGATTGACGATGACCCGGCTGGTTGGAACAGCAGTTGCCAACATCATCGGCCGTTCTTGATTTGTTGAGTGAAGTCCGACCGAATGCCCTGCCCCCTGATGAAGTTGAATAGCGTGAGTGATCTTCACAGCCTCCTCAAAATTTGGTGCACGGAACAGCGCCAATACGCGGCTTAACTTTTCTCCTGACAACGGGTGGTCCGGGCCAATCCCCGCTGTCGGTACGGCAATGAATTCTGTCCCTTCGGGCACATTCACACCGAGTGCCGCTATCATCTTATCCGCGTCCTGTGCGATGACAGCTCGGCTCAAATGACCACCGGGCCAGAGCCTTTCGATAACACCCGTTTCATCGTCAACCAGCGCGCCATGCGCATTCGCCATGGCCTTAACAAAGGCATCATACACCGTGTCCAAAACGACGAGGGCGTTCTCTGATGAGCACGACGTGGCATTGTCGAAACATTTGGAGGCGCGTATTTTTTCTGCAGCAGCCGCAAGGTCAGCGGTTTCGTCGACTATCACCGTTACATTACCTACGCCAACCGCGACTGCGGGCGTACCCGCCGTTTGCGCGCGATGGACGTTGTTTTGGCTACCGGTTGCGACGATCATGTCGCAAAGCTCCATCAATGCTTGCGTCTTTTCTTTTGAGCCAGGCGCCGGGATCATTTGCACCAGGTCTAGGTCTTCTCCGATCTTGGCAAACTCCGCATGGACAAACTCCAGAAGACGTTCTGCGCAAGCGACACCTTTGGGGGACGGCGCGACGACAATAGAATTACCGCATTTCAAGGCATTGACGATATTGTTTGCAGGCGTCGCTGCAGGGTTAGTCGAGGGTACTATAGCCCCCACAACACCTTTGGCTCGTGCGATTTCGGTTATGCCCGTGGCAGGATCATCGCAGATGACACCGAAGGTTTTTGCCTGCTTGATATCGCGCATCAGGCCAAGGGTTTTGCGGTGGTTTTTGATGATCTTGTCAGAAACGTTTCCAAGCCCCGTGGTCTCCACAGCCAGCTCTGCCAATTCCCGGTTGCGCTCTGGCTCCATGATGGCCCATGCTGCGGCTTGCGCTGCGCGATCATAGCGTGTCTGCGATCCATCCGCCTCATACGCCTGTTGGGCATCGCGGGCGCGGTCTACGATTGCTTCTATGCTGTCATCGCTCATCTACGCCTCCTTCAATTGGATCGCGTTTGGTCAGTCTTGCACCTTTGCAGGTGTAAATGCCCTATAGATGCTTGTTAGAAGCGTCAAACTCCCAGCGATGATCAGAAGCGTGCAAATCGGACGTGAGAAATATGTGCCAAGGTCATAATGCACCATCTGCATCCCCTGCGCGAAATTCTGTTCCCCAATCTTGCCGAGGATCAACCCCAACACGATGCCGGGGATTGAAAAACCGGTCCGGCGCAAAAGATAACCAAGGATGCCAGCAAGAAACATAACGATCACATCAAGCACCAGACCGCGGCTTATGTAAGCGCCAATTGTCGCCAACATCAGAATGAGAGGGGCGAGGAACGGAAATGGTATTTTGAGAAGATTAAGGATCGTTTTGGTCTCCACCAATCCGATGATCAGGATCGAAAGGTTTGCGTAGAACATGGCTGCGAACACGACCCAAATCAGATCAGGAGAGGTGTAGAAAACCAATGGACCCGGCTGCAAATCATGCATCTGGAACACTGCGACCATCATGGCGGTTAGTGCTCCGCCTGGAAGACCAAGTGCCAGAAGCGGTATCATAGCTGCACCTGTCGCGGCATTGTTGGCTGTCTCTGACGATATTACACCTTCGAGTTTGCCTTTACCGAACTCCTCTTTGTTCTTGGACCATCGCACCGCTTCGCCGTAACCCATGAAAGCGGCCAGAGTTGCTCCGATACCCGGTAGGATGCCGCAGAAAAAACCTACAAGGATCGACCGGATCACTGCGACTTTGTGCAGCCACAATTCAACCAGTGTAGGAAACGTCATGCTGACCTTGGGCGCTTTGTAGGTGCCGGTCGCTGTGCGTTCCGCTTGCACGAAAATCTCCGATACCGCGAAGAAGCCAAGGATCGCCGGTACAAAGGCGATGCCGGCGGCTAGATCTGTAAGGCCGAAGTTGTAACGATTGATGCCTCCGACCGGATCCTGACCGATGGTTGCAATCAGAAGTCCGATAAGAACCGACATCCAGCCTTTCCAAATCGTACGCGCGCCAACGGACGAGGCAACCGCAAGACCGAAGAATACAAGGGCAAAAATTTCAGGTGGGCCAATGTTCTTTATGGCCCAATTCGCCAATGGCTCCGTCGCAGCCATCATGACCAGTGCGGATGCAACACCACCAATGGCCGAACACAACACTGCGGCACCCACGGCTTTTCCAGATTGCCCCTTCTGGGTCATCGGATAGCCATCAAACGCAGTTGGAGCATTTTCGGGTGCGCCCGGGATGTTGAACAAAATGGCCGTAATCGCGCCCCCATAGGTGCCAGTGCAATAAATCACGGCAAACAGCATAACCCCCTGAGCAGGTTCCAGTCCGGCAGTGAAAGGGAGAAGGATCGCCGCAAGTGTGAGCATGCTGACGCCGGGTATGGCGCCAAAAAGCATTCCGCCGATCACACCGAAAACAAAAATGCCGATTGTGAATGGGTCGCCGAAAAGAGCAGCAGATCCGGCCAGGAACTTCTCGAGCATGGTGTTACCAGTTCGCCTGCAGTTGGGTGTTCATCTTCAGTATCCAGGCACTGTAATCATAGAAAGGCGATGTGTTACCTTGCGGTAAAGGTGCGTTCAAAACGACAAGAAATAGCCCGATGAAGATCGCGTAAATGATGAAAGTCATAACCAGCATTGCTTTCCACCGACGCTCACCAAACAGCCACATTATTGCAGCGATAAAGAACGGAGCGCTGAAATAGATGCCAACCGGCTTCAAAAGCCAAGCAAAAATAAATGGCGTGAACAACACTGCGATCATGCGGATGAGTGTTGTGGATTCCGTGAAGTCCGCGGCCTTGTCGGCATCTTCAGTAGATCCGACTATGCCACCCTGCGCAGATGACCCGTTTTTGTATTGGTAGTACAAGTTGCCAATGGTGGCGATCAGGAGCAGAAAAATCACAACCCGCGGCCAAGCCGTGGCCCCAAAGATGTAAATCTCTATCGGTTGATTGAACTCAAAAGAGAAGGCATAGAACACTGCAACGATCGATAGCCAGACTGCGGCTTCGATCAGATGCCCTCGGTTCAAACGTCCCATTTTATTCTCTCCCGCCATCCGAATAAAAACATGGCGCCCGAAGACGCCATGTTAGATGTAACTCGTTCGAATTACTTCACGTCCAGACCCATTGCCTTGTAGACGTCTCGATACTGACCGATCGTTTGCGTGATCAGGGTCTTGGCGCCGTCCGTATCGCGATAGCTGTCAATAACAGTCATAAACTTGCTTTCATTGAAGGCCTGATAACTATCCTCGCAATATGCACGTTGGAACGCCCATTGCAGCCACTCGACACGGTCTGCAGGCGCATCTGCGTGCACATAGAAGCCGCGGAAACGCAGAAGTGGATCGAAATCCATACCCATGTCGCGGTGCGTTGGCACATCAGCAAAGACACCTGGGCGCTCATCAAACACTGTCAAAATCGGTTTGAACTGGCCTGCGTCAAGAAAGTTGCGCACATCGCCAGGTTGCTCAAAAAGCGCGTCTACTTGACCGCCAAGAAGTGCGCCGTAGCGTGGGGCGCCCTTGTCGAACGAGATCTGTTGAATTTCCATACCGGTTGCGTCGGTGATGAACCGCATTGTCACACGTTCCATCGACCCTTCCTTGGAGACATTAGCGATCGTTGCTTTACCACCTTGTGCTTTGACCCACTCCACAAAGGAGGGCCAGTCAGTGTAACGAGTTTCGTCTGTCCGGATATAGATTTGCGAGAATGTCACTTGGCTTGTAACCAGGGGTATCAAATCCTCGGCGGGGTTTGGCAGCGACGAATCTAGCGCATGTGCTGAAGACGCATCATCAATATGCTCAAGAACATTATACCCGTCCGCAGGCGACGCCATATAGGCCGTCATGCCGACAGTGCCGGACCCACCTGGCTTGTGGTCGCGGTTGATTGCAACTCCCGTCAATTCTGTAACGGCCTCCGCCATTGCTGCGGCCACTTGGCCAGACCCACCTGCAGGTCCGTATGGAACGACCATTGTGAGCGCTCGTTCTGGAAACCCGCTGGGCTTGTCAAACGTGGCCTCAGGCCTCACGCACTCAAGCGCAGTTGCCGCGCTGCCGACTGCGATGAGCGCAGAAACAAGCGTTGTTCCAAAAAATTTATTCATATTGTCCTCCCTGACGCGCCTTGCTTTTTCCAAGGCATATTTTTTTGGCATCGGCGTCACAGACCCGTCATTTGGGTCTTCGCACTTAGCCTTCGAAAATTGTTAGCGATGGTGATGCTTTGTGTCCAGATTTCAAGGAATCAAGTCGAAGCGAGCAGCAATAGTTTTCGTCAACACCAACGCCGGTTGATCACAATACGCAAACTCACATTCCTCTGGCGTGTCTACCGCAATGTCCTCGCAAACTTAAAAACTTTGCATTCATCGGATGCGAGCGCCTCACGAAAAACGCGGCTTTCGGTTGGTTACCGCAGCCGCGCTAAAAACTTAGTGTGGATGAAGTTTAAAATCTGTTGAGCTGATAACCTGCGGCAACATAGCGATACGCATCGTCGTGTCTCTCTACATAACCAATGCTTGGCAGCGGCATATGGTAAGCGGTGAAGGGAACTCGGTCCGCGGCCAACATTCCAAGTAACTCTATTCGAGATTTTGCTGCTGCCTCTGCGTCAAAGTCAAACACGTGTTGCCAATCCGGCCGACGGAAACTCAACGCAGGATGGATTAAGGCATCACCAGCAACTACCAACCTTTCGCCATCACTCTCAATGTTAAATGCCAGATGTCCGGGAGTGTGGCCCCGCACATCGAGAGCGGTGATCCCAGAAACGACGTCCTCTCCAGGTTTGATGAAAGTCATTCGATCCGCAACACCAACAAGGTTTTCGCGTGCGAAGTTCGCGGATAGTTTGATAACGCCGAGATCGGAATTCAGTGGTTCACCGCTCATAGTCCAATAGTCGAATTCTGGAGCGCTGACCACGTAGCGCGCGTTTGGAAAGGCGGGCGCACCATCCTCAAAAAGTCCACCAGTATGGTCGATGTGCAGGTGCGTTAGAACAATTACGTCGACTTGCTCCGGCTTGAGATCAACTGTCGCCAAACGCGCGCGCAGCTTACCCGCATCCGGGCGTCGAACCGCACCGATACCAGCATCGAAAAGAACCACTTCTGTACCGGTGTTAACAATAGCTGGCGCAAATCCGAGCTCGTAAAAGTCTGGGGGATAGAATTCCTCTGCAAGGGTTTCTGATACGTCTTCCTGCGTTGCATTCACGGCTAAGAATTTGTGCGGTTCGTCGCGAAAGAACCCACCGTCGGCAATGGTGGACACCTCAAACGAACCAAGCTTACCGCGGTATCTCTGCGGTCTACCAACAGCACCTGTAAGCGGTGCGTTCGCTAACGCGGGGCTTACGCAAGCGGCAGTGGCCATACTCAAGCCCAGTAACGCTTCACGACGAGAGAGTTGAACTTTTAATGGTGACATAACTTTCTCCTTTTCATTGGATTTCAGAGAGTTGGCAGTGAAATGGAAATACTGCACCGTCATCGCCTGCCGAATTTGCGCGCAGGTTTTGCTAAAGGAGTGCTGCGGCCATTGTGACAATGGCAGCCCAAGCGATCAGAAACAGTGTGACGCGGACAACCGGAATAGCAAAAGTGTAAGCAAGGAAATGCCCCAAGCGACTGAAGAAGAAAACAGCCGCGGCCGCCGCAGTCAGTTCGGTCGTTGAACCGCAGAGAACCACCAAAAGCGTTAATGGAGCGAAAACCGCAATATTCTCCACAGCATTTCCATGAGCACGCCGCGCCCGCTGAGCCCAAGCCGCTTTGTGAGGAACTTCTCTGTTTGGGTCCCAAACAGCCTTAAATAAGCCCTCCTGAAAAATCAGTTGTAAAATATGAGGCACCCACATGAGTGCGACTGCAATGGTTGAAAACGCTAGCCAAAAGACTTCTGGTTGCGCCAGTGTTATTGGTTCCATGAGTTGATCCTGTCTTTGCAAAAATCTCTAGAAGACGGCGTCAAACAACCTCCGGATCGGTCGCCAGCATCGACGCTCTTTGTTCAAACCTACCGTACCATTTCGCCAAGCGATCATTGCCATGTCGCCAATCAAGATCCGGCGTACGGAAGCAGGCGTATCCAAGCGCAGCACCAAGAGCGATTTGCGCAATTGTGAGATCACCCTCGAAAGTTTCCAGAGTGCGCTCAGCCTCCTCACACGCATTGAAGAAGGCAGCGGTCCAACGCCCCATCCACAATTCAGATTGTTGTTGATCCGAACGGCGGCGCTCCATCACCAAGTCGAAGAGCGCGTCCAACATACCATCACAAAGCGCCTCACCCGTTTGAACAGCCCATTGTTTGGAGTCCTTCGGATAAAGATTGGAGCGTGGTGAAAGGCTGTTGAGATATCGACAAATGATACGGCTGTCGTAAATCGCAGTGCCATCTTCAGTGATCAGCGTTGGCACTTTGCTGAGCGGGTTAGCGGCCTTTAAATCGGGACTCTCTTCGAATGGGTTTTGGAAAATCAACTCAATCTGGGACGCAAGACCCTTCTCCATGATCGTCATCCGCGCCTTGCGCGCATATGGTGAAGTGTTGGCGAAATAGAGTTTAATGACTAATGCCCTCCGTGGGTCTTGTTGATTGCGGTAAGTGATACCGGCGTCCAAAACTGGTCTCGACGAACCAAACTTCGCTCAAAGTCATTTGGTGCTCACCGCGACAGATCCTGCGCGACCGACAGAGTTAAAGTGCATCGGTGAAAGACAATTCGTTGGGTCGTTTTCGACCTTTTGATGAAACTGGATAAAGCCCAAACACAGTGCCTTTCGTTAATCAGCTCTCGCTTGCACAAAAGGTTATTCGAAGCTGATTACTAAAAAAAGTGATGTAAAAAGGATTTTTAATTCTTAAATTGAGATGGATGGATATTACGCAGCTCAAAACTTTTCTAGCAATTGTTGAAACCGGCAGTTTTTCCGCAGCAGGAGAAAAGTTGAATTCCGTTCAGTCCAACGTCACCAGCCGCATCCGCAAGTTAGAAACGCATCTTGGAGGACCTGTATTTGTCAGAGGTCGCGCAGGCGCACGGCTTACGCCTCTCGGTGAGCGACTTGTACAGCACGCGCAAAATATTCTGGCGCAATTGGCCGCGGCTGAAATGGACTTAAAAGACGCCGCGGGTGGAGCAGCGCCGCTTCGTCTCGGCGCTCTGGAAACGACAGCAGGCAGTCGCTTACCACCGATCCTTAAAGCGCTGAACCAGAAATGCCCCCGTGCTTTGGTAACTTTAAACACCGGGCCGTCCGGTATGTTGATGCAAAAGGTGTGGAA
>JBCDDS010000085.1:0-15606 GCA_039180185.1 Pseudomonadota bacterium
ACTTGATACCGGTCCATTTCGTCTGATGCGTCTTTTTAAGCGCGAAGTTGGTTTGACGATGCACCAGTTCGTGATCAAGAAACGGATTGAGTATGTAAAAGACCAACTTGCCAATTCTAAATTGAGTTTGGTCCAAATCGCATATGACGCAGGATTCTCCAGTCAGTCGCACATGAATGCTTGCTACGTGAAAGAAATGGGTATTTCGCCTGGACGTCACCGGCAGATTCTAAAGTCATAGAACGGCGAATATGTTAATTAGCTTGTCGGCAAGAGAACCGGCACCAACGACAACACCAACAAACCAGCCATGACAAAGTTGAACAGGCGCAAACGTCTTGGGTTGTTGATCAATTTGCGCATTTGCTGCCCCAAAGCCGTATAGCTTGTGGTGCTGATAATGGACACGCCAACATAGACCAGGGCCACCAGCAACACCGCCTGCAGATCACGGCTTGCCGCATAGAGGGTTATTGCGGACAAGGCCATGCTCCACGCCTTAGGGTTGACCCATTGGAATGCAGCGGATTGAACGAAGCTCAAAGGCTTTCCGGCGGTTTCTGTACCTGACGGAGCAGCCGCATTGGCAATTTTCCACGCCAAGTAAAGAAGATATCCGATGCTGAGGATTTTTAAGATCAGATAGCTCGGCTCCCAAAGATCAAACACTTGCATAATGCCTAAGCCGACCAGAACCACCATCGCGGGGAAACCAATACCAATACCCAACATATGCGGCACAGAGCGACGAAATCCGAAATTCGCGCCTGATGCCATGAGCATCAAATTGTTGGGTCCCGGTGTGATTACGGATGCGAAAGCGAAGAGTATGAGCGCTGCAAGTATTTCATAAGTCATGCCTGCAACTTTGCGTATTATTGGCCGCATGAAATTGCTTTTATTTGCGCGCTTAGAGATTTTGTGCAATTTAATGCGGTAATGGATAAGATAAACAAAAATATATTGCGCGAGCTCGAACGAGATGGCCGCATCAGCAATCTGGAACTTGCCGAAAAGGTAGGGCTTTCCCCATCGGCCTGCCTGCGCCGTGTGCAGGATTTGGAAAAGCGCGGGGTGATCTCCGGCTATCGCGCGATCCTGGATCGGTCAAAGCTGGGTGTTGGTTTTGTGGCCTATGCGACGGTAGGTTTGAACTCTCATACGAAGGCGAGTCAACAAGCGTTTGAGAGCGCTATGGAGCAGGCTAGCGAAGTTGTTGAATGTCACAACATCACAGGTTCCGTTGAATACCTTCTGCGCATAGAGGTCGCCGATCTGCCCGCCTACAAATCATTTCATACGGATGTGGTCGGAGTGCTGCCACAGGTGAACTCCATCACGTCCTATGTAGTCATGGGCTCGCCCAAGGACGCGCGGGCTTAGAAACAGCTCTGCTTTGATATGCGCCTGCGCCAGGTCATTGAGAGTCAGCTTTGAGCCCAACTTCCCAAATGCTGCATCTCAAACGAATGTCGGCTATCGAACAGCCGCTGCTTCGTCCGTAGCGAATTCATAGGATCGCGCGACGATCTTTTTTACGGCGTCCAGTTCATCTTCGTTACGGGGTGAAAAGATCATCACCAGACCAACCGGCCATTGCCCTTGCGTCACCAAATAGTGGTCTTCACCCCAACCGGTCTGTTTCACCTCTGCCACATCTTCGACAGGCAAAACGAGGTGCATGCTTCCATTGTCTGGCTTCGGATGGATGTGGGCAAATTCTCGTCCGATCATAAACGCGGCTTGGTTCCCCGACACTCCATCACGCAGAACGAGCGCACGCGACCCAGGAACAGATATTCCGCTGTCTTCGTTGTTGATGTTGGGCAGTGAAAAGCACCACTCATGAAGCGCGTGAATGATTTCATCAGGGCCGTGCTGGTTCAGCTGCGAATGAGGGAGTCGGCCCTGTGTTTCCGGAGGAGGTCCCGAGCGTTTAGGTAAGTTTAAAGACGTGCGCATTGCTTGCTCCATACGGTTGCATGAGCCTAAGTTAAGCGTGTATCCTAGCAATGAAACTGCAGATATTTGCAAGTGAGCTTTGCATGAAAGCACAGAGATCTCGAGCAGAACAGAACCTGGAATGGGCAGATATGCCCTATCTTCTGTCTGTATGTGAAGCTGGCAGCCTCGCTGGGGCAGCAAGAATACTTGGGGTCAACCATTCAACGGTTTTCCGGCGCATCGAGGCGGTTGAAGCGCGGCTAGGGGTCCGGTTGTTTGAACGCCTCGCGCGCGGTTATGTCATGACCCCAGCAGGTGAGCGGTTTTATGAGCGTGCGATTCTGCTTTGCAAAGCAATGGACGAGATTGAGCGAGAACTTGGTGGTCAGGATTTACGCCTTGAAGGTCCGCTAACTGTCACGACAACAGACTCTCTTCTTCATTGTCTTTCACCGGTGTTTGCGCAATTTCGGCAAGCACACCCAGATGTCGAGCTAAGGCTGCTATCGGATGTGCAGGCGCTCGATTTGATGCAAAGAGATGCGGACATTGCGCTTAGGCCAACGAATTCGCCGCCTGAACACTGGATTGGGCGTGACTTATCCAGGTTGTCTTTTGCCACCTACGCACATCGCGACTATTGGCAAGCCGTCCAACTCAAAGACCCTGAGGATTATCATTGGATCATGCTGGGGGACGATTTGAACCAATCCCCTATGAGCAAAATCACTCTGCACCACAAACATGAACGGGCCAAGACAACGGTTTTGAACACGATGATGAGCGTGTTCGACATGGTTAACACAGGCTTCGGCATGGCCGCTATGCCGTGTTATCTCGGCGAGCAACACGAAACTCTTGTACGCGTGCACGAGCCTGATAGCAGCGCCAATTGGCACCTTTGGCTTTTGGCGCACCCTGACGTACGACGCAGCGCAAGGGTGAATGCGTTTTATGATTTCGCAACAAAGCACATCACAAAAGAAATTTTGGAAACACCGTAAAGGCAGTGTTGTCATCTGTGCTATTTTGCAAGTCTGGCTTGCAGACTTTGGCAATTCTCTGTGCCTGTCAGCAACCCACCTTCTTGTCAGCAAACAAGAAGGAGGACATCAATGTCTATTTTCAAGACAGCAATGGCGATGAGCCTTGGCCTATTCGCAGGTGCGGCTCACGCTTTAGAGATCGAAACCAAAACACTGGACGAGCTTTATGCAGAAGCCCTTGCAGAAGGCGGCATGTTCGTCTTGCGCGCAGGTGGCGATGAGCCAACGCAAATTGATTATTACCTGGATCGCTTCAAAGAGCGGTTTCCAGACCTAAACGTGACGCACAGTGTAGATGTGAGCATCAATCACGCACCTCGGTTTGACAACGCGCGCGCTGCTGGGGGCGATCAGAACATCCCTGACGTTGTTCAGTTCCAGACCCTGCATGATTTCAACTACTATATGGAGCGTGGGCTTCTCGACGCCTACAAACCAGCGAATTGGGACAAAGTTTATCCCGATCACAAAGACCCGCATGGTCGTTGGACAGGTCTGTATGGCGTGACCTTCAGCAACTACGTGAACCTCGAAATGGTGGACCCGGAGAACCCACCACGGGATGCCCTGGATTACCTTGATCCAAGCCTCAAGGGGCGGATCATACTGACTTATCCCCATGACGATGACGCGGTGCTCTATCAGTTCTGGAATCTCAAAGAGGCCTACGGCTGGAACTATCTGGAAAAGCTGGTAGCGCAAGAGCCGGTCTGGACGCGGGGAACTGCAATGCCTTACCACGCGGTCAACAATGGTTGGTATGCGGCGAGCTTCACCACATTCTGGGCGTTTGAGAACTTTCCCGGATTGAACACCGAGTTCATGTTGCCAGAGAATGACTACTTCCTGACCTGGTTCCAAAGCGCAGGCATCCCAACACAAGCCAAAAACAAAGCCGCAGCAAAATTGTATTTGAACTGGATGCTGTCTGAAGAGATGCAGGGCACTTGGCTTCAGTTTCCTGTGCGCATGGATATCGACGCACCGGGTGACTACGGCTCTGTTCTGCGCCACAACACATCACCAGGAGACTTTCACCGTTGGATGTTGAAACGCCCAATGGTGGAGCGGTTCCGCGATCAGATGCGCCAGCTGATCGGCCCGGCGCATGGACCTGAGGCCATAGATCTGGACTACTCGGTCAAGCCGGAGTGATTGTTGCGTGAGTGTGGGGCAGTGCCTTGCCCCACACCAAAGCAGACCTTCTTAGGATACGATGATTAGAAGTAAGGTGCCGCCAGGTTTCCCCGGCGACGCCAATTTCTCAGACTACGTTCAGACCCGGCCCTTCCACGGCACCAGCCAGTTTTCGAGCGCGCGGATGCCGACGTCGATCAGGAAACCGATGATCCCAATTAGGATAATCCCCACAATCACGATGTCGGTCAGCTGGAATTTAGATGCGACCATGATCATCATGCCAAGGCCTCGTTCCGCTGCAACCAGTTCCGCCGCGACCACGGTGCCCCAGCAAACACCCATAGCGACGCGCGCGCCAGTGAATATCTCGGGTAGGGAGTTGGGAATGATCACCTTGGTCAGCAATTGCCATTTGCTTGCGCCGAGCGAGTAGGCCGCGTGCACCTTGGAGATTGCCACGCCAGACACGCCAGCACGCGCTGCAATTGCCATGATCCAAAGCGCAGCGAGGAACAGAAGGATGACTTTTGATTGCTCTCCGATACCGAACCAGATGATCATTAGCGGAATCAGCGCGAGCGGTGGAACCGGACGCATGAACTCCACGATCGGATCAAACCAACCACGCGACCAGTTTGTAAGGCCCATAGCATAGCCCAGTGGCACGCCAAACAGCGTTCCGAAGAAAAAGCCGAGCAATACGCGCTGAAGTGAAATCCAAGTATGTTCCAGAAGCGTGAAGTTCCGGTAGCCCTCTGATAACAAAGAACTAAAGCGTTCTGTCGCGACCTCTGGTGCAGGCAGATAGAGCCGCTGCATTCTTTGTCCTGTCGAAGGCGAGAAGGAGGGTGTGCCTTTGTCGGTGAGCCCTATTTCTCCTTCGGGAACCAGTATGGATTGGCCTGGTTGAACGGGTGTACCGTTAAGAGCCGTGATAACAGCCCCGTCTGATTTTCCGATCTCATCGTTGCTACGGACCTGTATAACTTTGAAACCGTAACGCGGGATTACGAGACTGTCGTTTTTAGCGAAACCGTCTCCAGGCGCGACCTCAGGTTTATCAGGTATTTTGCCGGGACTGCCGTCTTCATCAAGCGTCTGGCTGATGTCCTCGCGGTACACTCTGACAGTGACCTCCGCGTCGTCTTGGCGACCATCAGACAGCGTCGATGTATAGGTAAAGGTCACGTCACCCAGGAAAGGCGAGGGGGCTTTGGGGAGCGGAAGGTTGGAATTGGTGAACGCCACCCAAAGCAGGAATATCGTAAGAACCGATAAAACCGAAGCAACCCTGTTGGCTTTGACCGCGCTTTCATCGCCAAACGTCACTGTTTTGAGTGAAGTAAAGTCCACCCTGGCAAAGAATGCACGGTACATGAAAGATACGACGAGGAACGCGCCAAGAAATGCCGCGACATAGAGGCCGAGTACGATATAACCGGTCATGCGCTTTCCTCCACGCGTCCCATGATTTCTTCCTCCATGTTCCAGATCATCTCGAGGATTTCCTCGCGTCGCTCGTTGAACTCTGGATGTTTTTTGACTTCGCGAAGATCTGCGCCGACGCCAAGATCGGCGAAGGGCAGGCGGTATTCTTTATGAATGCGTCCGGGACGTGGCGCCATAACTAGAAGTCGCTCCCCCAACAGCAATGCTTCTTCAACCGAGTGCGTGATTAGAATGATCGTCTTGCCGGTTTCTTTCCAGAGCTTGAGCACAAGGCCCTGCATCTTTTCGCGTGTCAGCGCGTCCAGCGCGCCTAATGGCTCATCCATAAGAATTACGTCGGGATCATTTGCCAGACACCGTGCCAGCGCCACCCGCTGTTGCATGCCGCCGGATAGCTCATAGATCGCCTTTTCTTTGAAGTCCTGCAGTCCAACAATTTCAAGTAAGTGGTCTACGTTCGGCATGTATTGCGACTTCGCCATGCCCTTCATACGCGGTCCGAAACTCACATTGTCTCTTACGCTCATCCATTCAAACAACGCACCTTGTTGAAAAACCATGCCGCGTTCGGCATCGGGTCCCTCAACGCGATGATCGTTCAGAACAACCTGGCCTTCGGTCGGTGCGAGAAATCCGGCTACAATATTCAAAAGCGTTGTCTTGCCGCAACCTGACGGTCCGAGTACGCTCATCAATTCGCCAGTCTTTAGCGTTAGCGAGACGTCCTTAAGCGCCTGAACATGACCGCCGTTCGGCAAATCAAATCGCATCGAGATGTTGTCGATCAAAAGTTCCGACATCTCGCCCCCTGTTTATCTATTGTGAAAATATAAACCGCAGGCCAATTGGATGGCCTGCGGTCGTCGTGAAGATTTACTTCGCCGCTGACAGCGGGCCGGTGTTCACGTTCTCTTCATAGGATGCTTTAGCAGCATCAATAGAGCCAGCGTTTACGAAGACGTCGGCAACGCCTTTCATGAATTCCTGTGCTCCACCGCCGAGCCATTTGCCGCTCAACTGATCACCAACGGCTGGGAATACAAAGGTATCCATAGTCGCTTTGGTGTCATCTTCTGACATACCAGCGTCTTTCGCAATCACTGGCAGCATTTTGGCGTGGTTGGCTTCATCAGCCCACATGGCGTTCGCGTCAGCTGTGACTTTCAGGAACTTCGCGACAGTGTCTTCGTGACCTGCCACAAAATCTGAAGGCGCGGATGTAACGTCGAAGACGAGGATGCCGAGCTCTTCTTTCTCAGCACCGGTTAGCAGCACGTTGCCGCTTTCCTTCATCCGACGAAGAGCACCACCCCAGCCGCAAGCCATGTCGACTGCGCCTTGAGCAAGTGCGGCCTGACCTTCTGCGGGCGCCATGTCGACAACAGTCAAGCTGTCAACGGATACGCCAAAGTGGCTCATTTGCTTCAAGAATCCATAGTGCGCCGCTGTCCCGAGTGGTACGGCAACTTTCTTGCCGGACAGTTCGCCCGCGCTTTCTTTGTCGATCTCAAGACCGGAGGACACAACGCAGTTGTCGTTGTCTGAATAGGACACAGCAACGTCGATGATCTGCAGGTCTTGACCGGCAGAGGTCGCGACCACGAAAGGTGGTACGCCTTGGCTGACGCTGATCTGCACGTCGCCGGACGCCATAGCGGCGCTCATCGCTGTACCAGTGTCGAAGCTGACCCACTTGACCTCTTGGCCGAGCGCTTCGTCATACATTCCTTCGGCTTTCGCAAACTGGAAAGGCATCGGCCATTCCAAGAAGTAGCCGACTGTCAGGCCTTCGTGCCCACCGGCCAGCGCTGCTTGCGCGCCTACGGACACAGCCAAGCCGGCCACAGCACCCATTAGTTTTGCTTTCAATTTCATTGTTAATCGTCTCCCTTGACACATGGTCATTATTGTCTGGCACCCGAGCATGCGGTTTTCACGATTAAGTATCCCAGGCGCAGCACAACCGTCCTTTTGACAGGTGCTGCGACATCCGATCCGATATTGCGATTTCATTCAATGTTTTTTTTATTTTTCTCAATTTTTCTTCTGGATATACTGAAACTGCTTTCAAGCCAGTGCAAAATAACGGCTTTGCGCTTACTTTGTTTTAGTTCTGCCACGTGTATTGGTCTTAAATAATGCTATGATCTGGCCCTATCGGTGGAGTGTTTTTCCGGGCTGATTATGCAATGGGATTGTCTTGGTCTTTAAATCCGTCCGACACACCTGTCGGACTTCAGCTGATGGAGCATATGATGGACGGAAACCTTCTGAACGACATTGAAAAAGTGGTCGATGCCGACCGTGCGCACGTATGGCACCACCTTATTCAACATAAACCCTTTGAAACTGGTGAACCACGTATCATCGTCGAAGGCAAAGGCATGCGGGTATGGGATCAGCATGGCAAAGAGCACATCGATGCGGTGTCCGGTGGTGTTTGGACAGTTAATGTTGGCTATGGCCGGGAGCGGATTGCCAATGCGGTGCGTGATCAGCTGATCAAGTTGAATTACTTCGCAGGCTCCGCCGGTTCGATTCCTGGCGCACAATTCTCTGAACGCCTTATATCCAAGATGCCGGGTATGAGCCGCGTTTACTATGTGAACTCAGGATCAGAAGCCAATGAAAAGGCCTTCAAAATGGTGCGCCAGATCGCTCACAAGCGCTACGGCGGTAACAAGCACAAAATTCTTTACCGTGACCGTGATTATCACGGCTCCACGCTGGCAACGATGTCGGCTGGCGGTCAGGACGAACGCAACGCGCAGTACGGTCCTTTCGCACCGGGTTTCGTGCGTGTGCCACACTGCATGGAATACCGCGCTCAATGGGATCTTAGCGGTGAGGAATACGGCATCGCAGCGGCCAACGCGATTGAAGAGGTAATCCTCGCAGAGGGTCCTGACACAGTTGGCGCACTTTGTCTGGAACCTGTGACCGCTGGCGGCGGCGTCATTACACCGCCGGAAGGTTACTGGCCACGCGTGCAAGAGATTTGCCGCAAGTACGATATCCTTTTGCATATCGATGAGGTCGTCTGCGGCATTGGCCGAACCGGCACCTGGTTCGGCTATCAGCACTATGGCGTAGAGCCAGATTTTGTGACCATGGCGAAGGGCGTTGCCTCTGGCTATGCCGCGATTGCTTGCTGCGTCACCAATGAGCGCGTCTTTGAAATGTTTAAGGAAAATGTAGATGATCCAATGGATTACTTCCGCGACATCTCGACATTCGGAGGATGCACCGCCGGTCCGGCTGCGGCGTTGGAGAACATGGCGATCATCGAGGAAGAAGAGCTTCTAGAGAACACCACGAAAATGGGAGAGTACATGCTCGACCAACTTTGGGCTCTTTCCGAAAAGCATGAGGTAATCGGCAATTGTCGGGGTAAGGGTCTGTTCCTCGGCGCCGAGCTTGTTGCGGATCGCACCAGTAAAGAGCCTATGGCGGAAAAGAAAGTTCAGGCAGTCGTTGCTGACTGCATGCAACAGGGCGTCGTTATCGGTGCGACGAACCGCTCTTTGCCGGGCTTTAATAACACGCTTTGCTTCTCACCCGCGCTGATTGCCAAGAAGGACGATATCGACGAAATCGTGACGGCCGTTGATGGCGCGTTGGGCCGGGTTTTCGGCTAACGGTTATGTGGCCTGAACCGGTTGAATTGAGGGGTCAGCACGTCACGCTGGCCCCTTTGTCTTTGAAGCATACAGATGATTTGGCAGAGGCCGCGCGTGATGTTCAGGGCTTGTGGTACACCTCTGTGCCCACACCTGAGTGTGTGCAGGACGAAATCGAGGTGCGTTTGGGTAAGCAAGCTGCGGGCACTATGCTGCCGTTTGTTCAACTTCTGCCAGATGGTCGCGCGATGGGTATGACGACCTATATGAATATCGACGCGACGAACAGGCGTCTAGAGATCGGCTCCACCTGGATGTCTAAACAGGTGCAGCGCACCGGATTCAATACCGAGGCAAAGCTATTGCTGCTTTCACATGCCTTCGATGCGCTTGATTGTATTGCCGTAGAGTTCCGCACCCACGCGATGAACGTACAGTCCCGCCGTGCTATTGAACGGCTCGGGGCGAAGCTTGACGGTATCCTGCGTAGTCATTTGATCGCCGATAACGGGACGCTGCGCGACAGCGCGGTCTATTCTATCCTGCCGCATGAATGGCCTACTGTCCGTGCTAATTTGGAATGGCAGCTGCAGAAGCCCCGCGCCTAGACGCTCTCAATTCGCAACGCGACGGGCGGTTCTGTCACAACATCAAGCGAGGTCATTTCGGCCAACGCAGCGCTGAGATCGCCGGGCGCTGTTTTATGCGTTACGATCAGAACCGGCGCAGTCGAGTCATCGTGGCGGTACTGCCGCATTCTGTCGATTGAGACGCCAGCTTTTCCAAGAACGGTTGCAACTTGCGCCAAGGTGCCTGGTTTATCTTGCAAAGCCAGACGCAGATAATAGGGCACAGATGTTGCCGCTGATGCTGCTTTGGGCGCGCTCAACTCGTTGGCGGGGACGCCGAAGGTTGAGATACGCGTGCCTCTGGCGATGTCCATCACATCGCCCATAACTGCACTTGCCGTCGGGCCCATACCGGCGCCTGGTCCGCGCAGTACAATCTGTTCCACCGCGTCACCTTCCAGGACCACCATATTGGTGCCGCCTTCCAATTGACCGAGCGGACTATTTGCAGGAACAAGACAGGGCGACATACGTTGTTCCAACCCACGTCCTGTAAGACGTGCGACGCCGAGCAACTTGATCCGGTACCCCATATCGGCCGCCTGGTTGATGTCTTCTATCGTAATCTTTTCAATACCTTCCAGTGACACACCGTCAAAATCAACTCGTGTTCCAAATGCGATGGAGGCCAGCAAGGCAAGCTTGTGACCGGCGTCAATACCGCCCACGTCAAGCGTTGGGTCGGCTTCGAGATAGCCAAGTTGGTTGGCCTCCTCAAAAACGTCATCGTAGGGTAGGCCCGCCGATTGCATCCGGGTCAGGATGTAATTGCAGGTGCCATTCATGACCCCCATGACGCGGGTGATCTCATTTCCGGCAAGCCCCTCGGTTAGGGACTTGATCACAGGTATACCGCCGGCCACGGCTGCCTCAAACCGCAGCACGCGGTCGTTGGCTTCAGCCTGTTCCGCCAAAACTTGTCCATGCAATGCTAGCATTGCTTTGTTGGCTGTCACGACGTCCTTGCCTGAGGCAAGGGCTGCCTCCGTCGCGGCTTTCGCTGGGCCATCTGACCCTCCCATAAGTTCAACGAAAACATCGACGTCGTCCCGACTAGCCAGTTGAACCGGGTCATCTTCCCAAGCATATCCTGTTAACGAAACACCGCGATCCTTGTCGCGTGAGCGCGCCGAAACAGCGGTGATCTCGATAGGTCTTCCAGCCCTTGCGCTTAACAGATTGGCTTTTTGTCGTACGATTTTCACCACGCCTGTGCCAACGGTACCCAGTCCAGCAACTCCAAGCTTTAGCGGCGTCGACATAGTGTTCTCTCCGGAAGTCTTTTTGTTTGCAGGCGATGTATCCCTTTGCCCGCAAGCTTGCAACGCAGGTTTTGTCAGTTCGACATGTCTTGTGATTTAGTTGGCGACAGCGACTTGGGGCTGCTGTGACAAGCGATTGCGGGAGTTTTGATCAATCACTGTGCCGCGCAATCGAGCTGCACGTGCCTTCAGCGCATTGATGCGTGCTTCGGTCCTCGCAATGCTTTCATCCGTGATCAGCGCCTCTCCCACTTGCGCGCGCAAGTCCTCTGCAGGACCAAGTTGCGGAAAGGGCGACGAACGCGCGTCCCGAGTAAATGTTTCGTCCAGCTCGGGAAACTGCGTGCAGCTGGTCCCGAATGCCACCAAAAATATCGCTGCGATTAATTTTGCTTTTGTCACGTAGGTTGCGTTCTTCTCTGTCCTCTTTGCTTGCACTTTGCCATGCTGGCCCGTTGGCAGGCAAGCCGTGGATTGAAAGTCCGGGGGTTTTATCTGAACAAATGTTCAGATATTCCTTTGACATGGCACGTACTCAAGGCTCACATTCCGACATTACAGGTCCACGCGTGCGCGACACAGCTCTCAGGCTTTTTGCACAGTATGGCTATGCCTCTGTATCCATGCGACAAATTGCAAATGAAGTCGGGGTTCAAGCGGGAGCGCTCTATAATTATACGCCGGATAAGCAGAGTTTACTTTTTGACCTAATGCAAATGCACATGACGAGCTTGTTGAGCGGGTGGCGCGCAGAAGCTCCTCTTAAAGAAACTGGTGCGCTCAACCGTCTGAAGGCGTTCACTCGGTTTCATATTCGCTTCAACACCAAACGGGCCGATGCCGTGTTTATTGCTTATATGGAACTGCGAAGTTTGACGCCTGAGAATTTCGAAGTGATCAGTGCGCTGCGTAGAGACTACGAAAATCAGCTTGAAGATATTCTGTCGCAAGGAAATGCAACGGGTGATTTCAATTTGAACGAGCCCCGGATCACGGCTATGGCCGTTATAGCAATGTTGACTGGTGTGAATACCTGGTTTCGAGCAGATGGGCGTCTCTCTCTCGAAGATTTGGAAACGCACTATTGGTTGCTGGTGCAGCGCGTTGTGGCGGTGGACGAAAGCAGTTGAGCGAAAGTTCTGAAGATGAAGTTCTGGCTGTCTTGCGCGCGTCTATGGGACGACGCGTTTTAGGTGTCGGGTCGCTTGGCTGTCTCGGAGTTTTTCTTCTTTACTTTGGCTTTTCACAAGCGTCCGGCTCACTGTTGGGTCAGGGGTTCCTGATCATAGCAGGAGCAGCTTCAATCTGGTTGGCCGATACTATGCGGCGAGCGACAGCGCATGCTGTCGAACTGACAAGAAGAGGGTTAAGCAGCACAGATGGCGAAGCGATAGCGACGTTCGACGAAATAGAGGCTGTAGATCGCAGCATATTCGCTTTCAAACCTTCTAACGGGTTTCTTGTTCGCCTAAAGGTCAAGAAAGCACGTCGTTGGCGTCCCGGTCTTTGGTGGCGTTATGGTCGACGGGTTGGAGTGGGGGGCGTGACCTCTGCATCTCAAGCCAAAGCAATGTCAGAAATAATTGCGGTTTTGCTGTTTGAGCAGAAAAAATAAATTGCGCGCTCGCCTGGTCTCTGGCAAGCGCGCTCTTGATTACGGTGAACTCTTAAGAGTCCACGACGCAATCTCCTTCGAAACAGAGTTGTGGTGCAAACCGTAGCGCTGTGAACGTTCTGGTTTGAATATCTTCGTTGCCCAAACCTACGTTGAAAGTGGCGTTGTAGATCGAACTCGATTCCACCAAGATCAGATCTTCACCATCCTGCATCAATGGTAGGATAGTATCGTCATTTACGATGTCAGGCGTAGTATAGGGTTGGAACGATCCTTCACCGCGCACCTGTGACCACAGGATGCGGTACTCGCCCGGTTGTGTAACGTCAGGTTGGAAAAACCTTATCATCGAAACCCGGATAATGTTCGTGCCATCATCGTTTGAAATTTCATTAAATAGCACCAACGCATTATCCATGTATGTGCTGGTTATTCCAAAAGCGGCTGTTTCGCGCGAAATCATGTCCGCAATCGTGTACGTCGCTTTTTCACGCGCACTCTTGTACCGATGAATTTCGAAAAATTCATATGTCAGCGCTATACCCCAGAACAGCATGGGTATGGCAATAACGGTTTCTACCGTGACGGTACCTTTTGCTTCGTTCCAAAACGACTGTAGTTTGGTTTTCAAACGCGCATACAACATAATCACGGTTCCTGTACAAAGGCGGTCATTGAAACGATTGCCCCTTGACCGGTGTCATCGACCACCAGATTTCCCAATAGTTCAGTAGGGAAGATTGGGTTAAACCGGTAACAGGCGCGCAACAACATAAGCTCGTTAGCTTGTCCTGGCACAAATGAATCGTCTTTCAACGGTTTTGCAGGTTCAGAAGCATCTGTGCATTCAATACCGCTATCAAGACTGGTGAAGCTGAATAGATCAGCAGACCGCATCTCAAGCCGCAATTGCGTCTCACAGTCCGCAAGCAAAAGAGCGTTTTCACATACTGCCGCTTTGATCTGGTCATGTATTTGTGTTTGTTCGCCTGCAAAGCGTCCGGTTCCCAGGCGCAAGTCACGAACCGCCATGTCCATACCACGCTCGACCAGTGTATGTCGCATGGTTACAAGTCCCAGCTCCACAGACATCGTCATCATCGTTATGAAAACAGGAAATACGATAACGAACTCTACTGTGGCGCTCCCGGACTCATCGTCATGTAGAGTCCGGAAAAACCGATTTCTTAGGAAGCGTATCATTGAGTGAGCCTTAGTGCTTGTACGTCTTCCGCGATCGAGTTGAACGCCGCTGAGATATCAACACCTTCAACACGGTAGTAGTGCGTCGCATCTGTGGCACAGTTTCTGAGCTGTGTTTCAGCGTTACCACCCGCATCAATTTCAAAGCCAATCGTGTACACTGTGATGTTTGTGTTGGCTTTGGCCGCATTACAGCTCTTGGACATACGCGTATCTTTCATACCGCCGGTGATATTGCCGGAGTCTTGATACTCGTCGTCCGGATCGTCCGTATCGGTCAGATCTGTGAAGTATTCTGGTGACATGCGACCCCAGGCGTATTCCCAAGTATGCTGCTTACGATATCCGAAAGCGCTGATTGGATTACCATCGGCATCCAATATTGGGTCACCGTTTTCGTCCTCTTGAACCTGATTTCTGAGGGCAACGAAATCGGTGCCGTCCATACGCTCGCTACCGTCAGCCGCTTCGTAATCCCAATCGTCCATTTCACCGAGATCCAGGATATCGTCGCAACCTTCTGGTCCGAATGTACCATCAGCATTCTCGATTGTGCACGGTATGCCAGTATCGCCGGTGGAAGGGGTTGTTTGGCCAACCGGGTCAAATGAGGTGGGATCACGCAAGAAGAAGTTCGTGACTGTCTCGGAGTCGTAGACGCACTCGTAGCGATTACGGCTACAGCGCCATTCCTGACTTGGGTCATGCCACTGTCTCCACGGGCGGAAACGGTCGTAGGCATAGTCAAAAATTTCGTTGTCTACATACTGCACTTCGTAGAGGTCAGAATTGGCTCCACGGTAACGGTACTCGCCCGAAGCACCTGATTTCGGGAAGAATCGTGTGGTGGTGTTCGCGCCGTCGCCCATCATTACGATGACTTTCTGGTTTGCACGCTCGTCATAGTTTGCCGGAACGTTGCTCAATGCGCTTGGCATGATGTCTGCATCAACGAGATCAGCAGTCACTTCGCGGAAGCTTGGGTCGAGCATTGCCGTTGCCCACTTCACGCCAAGATCCCCAGACGTCATGCCTTTTGCAATGAAGGAGTCGATTTTGTCGTGCAAATCTTGCTTGTCCATAGAGAACGGCATCATGGCAAAGTAGTCTTCAGTGTAGCATGAACGATGCCAGTCATTGAGGCTGTCAAAATCACCACCAAACCGCGACGTGTAAATCACCTGATCGATTGGAGACGCGCTTGAACCTGGTTCTGCTGCGGCATCATCTGTTGGCAGCGCGCGATCCTCGTGATCGTCCTCGTCAAAGGTCAGACAGGTTGAATAGCTGTGTCGTTCATCAACAAGGAGCGCATCGAACATTTCAGGAGACGGAGCAGCTGAAGTGCTAAACGGCACAATCGCAATCGACGCGTTGCCAGGAACTGCATTGTCAAGAATCGCATCCACAAACTGTTTCGCAGCGACTTTCAATGCCGCCATTTTTGTAACGCTTGATCCGTCACCACCATTTTCAACGCTGTTGGCTTCAGTAGCTGCAGTGCTCTCGTTGCCCATCGAGCCCGAGACGTCGAGCACCATCACAATTTCAAGTTTCGGCGAAGCTGTCGAAGCAGCAGAGGAGGCATTGGTCGCAAGAACTGGTACACCGGCAAGTTTCATAAGGTACGTATCAATTGAGATAGTTGCAGTTGCTGCCACTGTCGCTTCGTTCTGCGTGATGTTGATATCTTCCGGG
>JBCDDS010000086.1:0-15566 GCA_039180185.1 Pseudomonadota bacterium
CTTCATCGGCGTCAAGAAAAAGGGAAAACGCAAGATACGAACGAACCCATGCGTTATCCAACTGATCCAGCACCGTTCCTGGATCTTGGAGGATGTTCAGCCCTTCGAGGATGACTATTGAAACGTCAGGCCCCAAGGTTTGTCCGTCATCAACGACGTCATACAGGTCATGCGAATATCCTGGTACCGGAAGCCGGGCTTCACCGCGACTCACACGTGACAAAAAGCTCAAAAGAGCTGTTCGATCATAGCTTTCAGGGAAGCCTTTACGGTCCATCAGACGACGATCTATGAGCACCTCCTTAGAGTACAAGAAGCCATCAGTGCTGACAGTTGCTACCTTCGAGGGCCCAAGTAGTTGCCCTAACGTATGAGCAACAGCTTCAGCCAAACTGCTCTTGCCAACGGCCACCGATCCCGCGATCCCAATGATTATAGGACCTGTTCTTTGGGTACTGGCAACCGGCTCCGTCATGCTTTCCAAGACCAAGTCAACCATGAAATTGGTATCGAGAGATTGCGCCGGTTCAGGCACTTTCGGGCTTGGAATCGAAGAAGAAAATCTAGGTATTCTGCGCCGTAGTTCGACCAAGTCATTACCGCACCAGAATGAAAAATCTGGGTGCGCCTGGTGTCCGCGGCCAGGCCAAAACAAAGGTTGCATTGTGGACTCAGATTTCACTGATTGCCGAAGCCACTAGATTGTCATGATGCATTGAGCATGTACCTCACTTCATAAATAGTAATGTGGTAAGGATACACTTTCGAAAATCGAATTTATGGGTTTTTCCGAAGATATTTGTGTCACCGACTGTTCTGGGGATCCTAAGGGAGCGCAGAGCTTTGGCCGGAGTTACACGGCTATGCTCATGCGCCATGACTTCGCGAAGGGAACGGCATCCGCATGACCTCAAAATCTTCATCCAACTTAATGCCAATCCTCATTGCTGGAAGCGCGATCATCCTGGTTAGCTTCGCAATCCGTGCTTCCTTTGGAGTGTTCCAAATTCCGATTGCGTCTGAATTTGGTTGGATGAGGACAGAGTTCTCTTTTGCCATCGCCATCCAAAACCTCTTCTGGGGCATTGGAACACCGATTTTCGGAGCAATTGCGGACAAGTTTGGTGACAGAAAGGCGATCATAGCTGGTGCTCTTTGCTATGCTGCTGGATTGGTGCTGTCATCCTACGCGGTCACGCCTGGACAGCATCAGATACTGGAGATGCTTGTCGGGTTTGGAATAGCTGGTACTGGTTTCGGAGTAATCTTGTCTGTCATCGGTCGAGCAGCCAGCGATGAAAACAGATCCATCGCCCTTGGCATTGGGACTGCTGCAGGCTCCGCCGGCCAGATCGTTGGGCCAATAACGGCAGAGTTCCTGCTGAGGTTCATGCCATGGCAGTCCGTCTTCCTAGTTTTTGCTGCTGCAATTCTTGCGATCTTGGTCGTTTTGCCATTCCTGCGTGGTGGGTCTGCACAAGCTACGATTCAATCTGAGCCGATGGGCGTAGTTCTGAAGAAGGCAATTTCCGACCCAACCTATACAATGATCTTCCTTGGGTTCTTTTCTTGCGGATATCAGCTTGGTTTCATCACAGCGCATTTCCCAGCATTCATCACAGAGATGTGCGGGCCGATTGCCCCGGGAGGTATGCTCTCATCCATGGGAATTTCGACGACCTCTGCACTGGGCGCTATGGCCATCGCAGTGATCGGACTATCCAATATCTTCGGGACTTTTACGGCTGGATGGCTTGGTCAAAAGTACTCCAGAAAGTATCTCCTGGCGGGTATCTATGTTGCTCGAACAATCGTCGCTGCGACATTTATCATGCTGCCGATCACGCCCGGCTCAGTACTTGTGTTTTCCGGTCTTATGGGCGCGCTTTGGCTCGCAACAGTTCCACTGACTTCAGGCCTGGTCGCGCAAATCTACGGTCTGAAGTACATGGGAACACTCTATGGTCTCGTCTTCTTCTCCCACCAACTTGGAGGCTTCCTCGGCGTTTGGCTGGGTGGTCGCATGTATGATCTGTCGGGTGACTACACGCTTGTTTGGTGGATTGGGGTTGGCGTTGGCGCGTTCTCGGCACTTGTGCACTTGCCGATCAACGAAAAGCCTCTTGAACAAAGATCTGGCCTTCAAGGCGCGGCTGCGTAAGCTTCGAGCGCAAGTATGGTTGATGAGCAGAGACCCAAATTCGATCACGGCAAAGAGGTAGCGATAACTCCGATCATCGAAACCGAGCGGTTGCTACTTCGCCCCCATAAACTGGCCGATCTCCCGGACATGTTCAGTATGTGGAGTGATCCCGACATCGTGGAACATATTTCCGGGGTTCCATCCACTTTTCGTGAAACTTGGTTACGTATGCTTCAATATACGGGGCACTGGCAGCATCTGGGCTTTGGATATTGGGCGATCGAGAGGAACTCTGACAGGCAATACATAGGTGAGATTGGTTTGGCGAACTTTCGCAGGGGGCTTTCGCCTTCTTTGCTCGACATCCCTGAGGCTGGTTGGTGCATCGCGAAACCTTACCAAAGAGCCGGTTATGCAAAGGAGGCGCTCATCGCCGCCCTTGACTGGGCAGACCATGTTGCATGTCTGGATCAGTCTGTTTGCCTGATTGTCCGAGAGAACGGCGTCTCAATATCTTTGGCAAACACTCTGGGTTTTACTTTTACTGAGGAAGTTTCGAACTCAGAACAGGACTTGCTCGTTTTCAAACGGGAAAGGCCGCGCATTTCAGGTGCTTGAAACCACTTTCCCGATTTTGGCGACGGCGTTCCCTCTTATGGGCAGCCCAGGCCCAGCCACAATTAGTCTGGCGGCAGTCGGATCTGCCTATGGGTTTCGCGTTGGCCTTCCCTACTTGGCCGGAGTTATTTTAGGCACTACGGGAGTTCTGATCCTTGTAGCATCCGGACTGGTGACACTGATGATCGCGATTCCGGGAGCCGTTGGCCTGCTGAGTATCTTAGGCATAGGATACATTCTTTACCTCGCATGGAAAATCGCGACCGCGCCTGTTGGAATGCAAAAGTCTGGATCGACGACCAGTCCGTCTCTTCTGCCGGGGCTGTTTCTTGCGCTGAGCAACCCGAAGGCTTTCGCAGCAATCGGTGCCGTCTACGCATCACACACTGTCATGCAAGGTGACTTGCGTTTAGATACTCTGTTCAAAGTCACACTTCTGACCGGTGTTATCGTCATAGTGAACAGTTGCTGGCTGATGTTTGGTGCCCTCTTCGCTTCTGCATTCTCACATGCGCCCCTCGGCCGGGTCATCAACGTCTCAATGGCTGCTGTGCTGGTTGTGACAGTGGTACTCGCTTTGTTTGTGAGTTGAGGCGCGCGTGACAAAGGTCAGTTTAGCCCGGCCCTGCTTGATGCGCGTTTGACATTGGAGAACAAGGCCCATTGCGCCGGAACTTCTGTCACATTCATTGCCTTCTGATACCTCGAAACAAAGCTCCTATAGACCCCGTAACGGAAGTAAGTCGCGTCAGCAGTTGTGGTCTGACCCTTGAAGTCGAACTTCAGTTCTCGATTTGCCCAAACTCGAAAGACGCCTTCGTTCGCGGACCAAATTACTTCCACTTCGATCCTGTGCCATCGGCCCTTGAGTTCGTCGGCGTCAATCAAAGGTATGAAACGCGCCGACCATCCGGAAGACAAGTCATCTAGGACGAGGCCTTCTTTATAGTTGAGGAACATCCAAACAGGAGGCGCGTCTTCTTGATGAAACTGCGCCAGCGTTGTCTTTGTTGGGTAAACGTAGGGCCAATCCAACGGAAGGTAGAAGGACCAACCGTACCAGATTGTTTCGCCTTGGTTTGGTAGGCGGGTTTGTTCCGAAAGTTCCGAACGTTCCCTATCCGTCTTGCAATCGTCCCATCGTCTACCGTCAACGCAATCGCCTGGACGAACCTCAAACCGTTCGACCTTGCTTGTGGGTGAATATCCCGTTGGGTCCTCAATGACCGCATATCCGTATTGCGACGTGTTCAGCGACCGAATGAAGCCTTCAAACGAGCCCTTATCCAGAAGCGACGGGACACTTTGTGCCATCGTTTGAGAACCCAACACCGTGATCGCAGCAGCAAGTTTGAGTTGGCGGAGAGTGCTATTCAAAGTGGACTCAGACATGTTCTTTCATCTCGTCTTTGGGCATCAAAGCCGTTCTCAGAAGAGACATTTCGATCGCGCACAAAATTGCCAAAACAAATGCAAGTGCTGGCCATCCTAGGGTTCCAGCAACCGCCCCGATTGCGGGTGGCCCGAGAAGAGCACCCAGCCCACCGAATTGAGTGAGCAAACCGTTCGCGGCACCTACTTGACCGGTACTCCCATCAGTCAAGCGCGGAACGGCCGCAAAGCACATCGCAACGAGAATCCCGACGAAGAAAAGCACGATGACGCAGCCGAATAGCGAAGTGATCCAGTTCGTGGAGCTGAATCCCAGAATGGCACCCACGGCTGCACAGAAAGTAGAGCAAAGGAAAAGCGTTTGATCTGTCAATCTTGAGCTTAGTTTTCCGTAGACGAGGTTCCCGAACAGACTACCGAGAGCGATAATACCGGACAATACTCCGGCCCGAACGATGGAAATTTCAAACTGACTGGAGAGAAAGAGAGGAAGCATACTGAGGATCGCAACCGACAATACTGTGGTGATCAGAAACGCAAGTGATAGTACCCAAAGTGATTTTGGCAGTGAGCGGAGCGTGTGCGCGAACTTAACATTGCCGCCTTCTTTAACTCGTATGGTGGGGAGGAACTTAGTCGCCACCATCGCCGCGACCGCCGTGAGAGCGCCACATAACATAAACCAAACGCGCCAACCAAAGTGATCAGCCATCCATCCGCCGACGGCAGACGCCACACTTAAGCCGACTATGAAAAACGTACCCCAATAGGCTAAAGCTTCTGCGCGCTTCTCAGGCGTGGCTGTTGCCGCAATTACCGTCGGAGCGGCTACAACCACAGCGAGATAAGCCAAACCTTCCAGCGCCCGTAGAAAAAGCAGCGCCCAAAGGGTTGGTGCGATTGCTGTCAAGAGAGTTAACGAGGCTAACGCGAACGCGCCGATCAAGATCGATTGACGCAACCCTGCAGCAACGACCAACAGCCCTGCGATGACGCCAAAAATTGCCGATGCGAGCGTTATGAGCGACACGAGCCATCCAAACTCAACGAACCCTACTCCGAGGCCTTCTGACAGCGGCTCAAATACAGGAGAGATGCGACCGACCTGAAGGGCGGCCAATACGCTTAATGAATAAACTGCGACCCATACAGCGTTGCTGTTGGTTTCAACTGCGACGCTGGTTTGCGAATGCGCTGTCATGTTTGGTGGTCCGTCATCTTGGTTTTGCGCAGCGCTTGAATCGACTTCCTAGAGTAAAACAGGATTGGAACCATGGAGGCGTAGATGCTTCTGAAAACTGTAGTTCGGTTGAGCCCTTTTGATCCGCAGAAACGCTGGAAACCCGGTTTGCGCGCGTAATGACCTACCAAAACACATTGCGCCAAAGACTTTGTTCTTTTGCTCCCTGACCAGCAGTGCTGCGCGTGTGACCTCATCAATCCTACTGCCTGGTACGACAATGATCCCATCGGCGTCAGCCACCACGAAGCGTCGATCGAGACAGGGCGGGTTCGATGTATCAGTGTGAGGCGCACCGAATTGAGCTAGCTCTTCATTGGTTCGGTTGTTGCGTAGACCAAAAATGGGTAGGCGAACTGCCTTCAGCGAAAACTGGGGCAACTTGTTTGAAAGCATCAAGAGCCCCCCTGCCCCAGCTTCTTCAAGCATTTTGAGGTCAGAACACTTCAACTCAGGAATGAAGAACGGCACCATGACGACGTCGCCTGAGGCGGCCGAGCGAATAGTGCTATCCAGCCAATGAGTTCCATGCACAGATGCTGCTACAAAAAGACGTCCGGAACATCGCATCGAGGGGTCCGCAGGCTCCAGTGAGACAGTGAAACCATCAATAGTCACGTCGCAAGTTGCGCAACCGTCGGCGAGATGACTGCTGGAAAGTCTTGTAAGGCGAGCAAGCGCGATGCTCTGAGGGCTCGCCGTGGAAATAGCTGAGGTTAGAAGGCTTCGGGTATGGGCCATACTTGGATCCTAGACATCGCCCAAGAATTCGTTTATCAAATATCTATGGTGTGATAGTTTCGAAAAACGAAAGAGATGATTAGGAATTTTGACATTGATGCACTGCGAACAATGGTTGTGGGCGTGGAGCTTGGAAGTTTCACCCGGGCCGCGTCTGAGTTGGGACGTTCTCAGTCAGCAATCAGCATGCACATTAAGAAATTGGAAGACAGGGCCGGGAAGTCTCTATTCACCCGCCACGGTCGTGGTCTGGTGCCCACCGAAGCTGGCGAGCAGCTGCTTTCATACGCACGGAAGATAATCGCATTGAATGATGAGGCTGTCATCGCAATGGGTGTTGGCGAGGTCGAGACCTGCGTTAAACTTGGCCTGCCTCAGGACTTCTTTGACGTCATCTTGCCTAAGACGGTATCGATGTTCACTAAACAGCATGAAAACGTACACGTCGACGTTCGAGCTGGAAGGAACTTCGCTCTTGAGGAAGACGTGTACTCTGGACGGATCGATGTCGCGATCGCATTCTTTCCTGCAGGCTCAAAGGGCCATGGTGAACTAGTAGGAGAGATGCAAACGCGGTGGATTGCACCCAAAGGCGATATCTCCTCGCTTCTGGAAGACCGGAAAATACCTCTAGTTCTATATGATCATCCCTGCCTTTTTCGAACAAATACTCTTAAGGCTCTGGAACAGGCACAGCGGCATTGGCGCGTGGTTTTGACAACACCAAGCCTAGCTGGGATTTGGTCAGCAATCGCGGCAAAACAGGGACTGACTTCCAGGACCCTATACCGCGTTTCGCCGGAGGTGCAGACCCTGCCGCTGGATTGTGGTCTACCTGAAACAGATCCAATTGAGGTGAGGTTGTTTGTTTCAGATCGGGCGTCACCTGCTGCGTTGGCTCTACGTGATTGTCTTCGAGACATTGCATCGAAAGAACTCAAGCCCGTTTCACAACTCGAAACCGCCTGAAAGTAGATCATCATGTCCTCCCCAGACCCGCTAGCTGGCAATCTACCGATCGCATCAGCGTTGGCTGTGGTCGTTCGCTCCGAAAAGGTTCTACTCGTGAGGCGACAAAATCCCCCGGATCGAGGAAAATGGGGTTTCCCAGGAGGCAAACTGAATGGCGCGGAGTCTAGTCGAGCTGCCGCAACCAGAGAACTGTTCGAAGAAACAGGGGTCATTGCGCGCCCGGCCATTGCCCTAAAGACACTCCATCTAACGCACCACCCGAACGATCCAGACATGACTGTTCAATACACCATGACCCCCGTATTGTGTGAGTGGATAGAAGGCGAACCAATAGCCGGTGATGATGCGTTGGAAGCTGGTTGGTTTTGCGTTCAAGACGTGCTCCAGGGTCGCCTTGCTCAAAGCAAGAATGTCGATACAACTTTGAGAAATGCGATTGATTATGCGTCAGATGACAACGGTGATCCGATCTGGACAAGTTGAGACTTTGCTTTTTCGGCTCGCTTCGCCTTGGTCGATCCTCAAGGATTTTGGTGCAGTAATTTTACGAGAGGTTGTCATTGTCGTTTAAGGTAAAGGGAAAACCTCAGATTTCCTTGGTTGCTTAGCTAGGCTTTTCGACGCGCTTCTTCCCTATCGGCTTTTGTTCTGTCCGCTAGCATCAAACCTCCCTTTCCCCAAGAGACTCCTGGGACCTCGCTTATCACAATGTAAGTTGCCTCCAATTCGATCCCCAGAATGTCATCAAGTGCCTTTGTCGCTTGAGCGACCATATCCTCCTTCTCGCAAAGGGTGTTTGTTCCTTCAGTTACTTCGATTTGCATCCGAACGGCGCATCTGTCCATGTCAGCAACCGTTTTTCGCCCAACGGCCCATTTCTGAGGATCTGCGGTGCTAATCTGCACGGTGACACGTTCCGGTCGTTTATTCATCACCTCTGTCATGAGGCGTGTAATTGCTTCGATCAGATCTTTGGTCTGATTTTCGGGCAGATCTGATTTCGCGATCATTAAGCTCACAAACGGCATATTGGCTTTCCAACGTAGGTTTCACGATAAAGTATGATCACTCTCATGCTGAGAAACGCTCACGGTTCGCTTGAGCTTTCTTGCCCAGACCGCCGAGAGAAGGCTCAAGACTGCTGTGAATAGCATCATCGACAAAAGCCCTACGGGGGTCGGCTTCAGTGCAATGATACTGCCTGTCAAAGCAGTGAGTATCGCTCCAACTGCGACAATGAGCGCCCCAGTTAACCCTGCGGCGCTTCCCGCTAGATCCGGTCGAACAGACATCGCTCCCGCGTTGCTGCCCGGCAATGCCATTCCATTGCCGACGCCCGATAATATTGCAGCACCGAGTAACACCAAAGGACAGGACAAGCCCGAGCCGAAGACAACAAGTCCGCTGGCAATTCCGGTGCAGGCGACAACACGCCCCGCAATCATGAGCACATACGGATCTGAGTTTTTTCCAAATCTGCCAGCAATCAACCCGCCCGTCATGTAACCGACGGTTATGGAACCGATGGTTATGGAACCGATGGAAACGCCAACTTCTGTTGTCGTCATCTCGAAAGTGGCCTTAGCTACCAACGGGGCGCCGGTTAGAAAGACATAGAATGTACCGACCGAAAATGTACCGCACAGAGCATATGAATGAAAAAGTGGCTCTCTCAGCAGGGCAAATGTCCCCGAAAAAACGCTGTGGGTGGGTTGGCCAGACTGTAATCTTGTCTCGCCAAGGTCGAAGTAGCACGCAATCAGCAATCCGAAACTGATCGTCGCGTAGACCAAAAAAATAGCTCGCCAGCCGAACTGGGACGCGACTATGCCACCAAACATCGGTCCAAGCATGGGCGCAATCGCCATTGTCATTCCAATGTAGCCTATGAGGCTTACCGCTTCACGTTCGGGTCTTGTGTCGCGTACAATTGCAAGCGAGAGGGTGTACCCAGCAACAACACCACTTTGCAGGACCCGGAAGAATAGGAACGTCTCAATATTCTCCGCCAAGGCACAGCCCGCCGATGCAAAGACAAAGACAAACAAAGCGCAGATAATGACGGGCCGCCTGCCAAATCGATCGGAGACCGGTCCAACAACCAGTTGAAGAAAAGCGGTCACGGCAAGGTAACCGGAAATCGCCAGGCTCGCCGTCGAGTAGGACGTAGAGAGGTCATTCGCGATTTCTGTCAACGCGGGCACAAACATGTTCAGCGACATTGGTGAAAACCCTGTCAAAATCACCAACGTGATGAAATGAGGCGGAGTCCTCCGGGAGGTCATTCTGTATGTGTGTGAGTAGGAGCCAGACCGAATGCACGGTTGTTGATGCTCAGTAGGTTGCAAAAAGTTGCTGAGTGGTCCTCGCTGCACATGATGGACGAGAGAGCATAAGAGCGGGTCATGTGACACCTTCACTCGTGTTCTGACATGTCCGCACCAAGCCTGAACCGAAGGTATCATTCGGCGTAGTAACAAACCCGGATCGCTCGTAAAACCGCTCAAGGCTGGCGAGCGGAATTACCGCGATCATGGCATCTGGCCCTGCTCGGTTGTGCAGTTCTTCAACCAATGCATGAAGAAGAGATTGGCCAAGGGACTGACCACGGCAATCTGAGCTAACGAAAACGTCGGTGATATAGAAACAGGCCACGTGGTCGCCGATCGCTCTGGCGAGGCCAATGAGGCTGTCATGCTCACGCGCACAGATACAAGCCGCAGAATTTCTGAGGGTGGTCTCAGCCAATGTGATTGGCATAGAGCCCCAACCAGCATCCTTCCGAATTTGCACGAACTCCTCAGCACCGGGGAATTCCGGTTTGATCAACGTCTGCATAACCATGTCCCGGCAGACGTCTTCGTGGTCCCAGCTAAGGTCAGAGTCGCAGATCGTTTCTGTCATGAAGAGCCATGATTGTAGCGGTCATGGATGCGACCAACACACGATCGGCGCCATCCAATGCCCATGCGTAGCCTTCTGTATAGGTGAGCGTCTTGCCTGGTTTGAGGACTTGTCCGCAGAAATGGAACTCGCTGCCCTTCGCGGGAGCAAGCAGCGTAGTCTTGAACTCCACAGTCAGCACTGCAGCGTTTTGTGGCATCAAAGAGAAAGCGGCGTACGCGCAAGCACTGTCCATCGCAGTGGTTGTTATCCCAGCGTGAATGAAACCATGCTGTTGGGTAAGAGCGTCGTCGTATTCCATTCGGAGTTCGACCTCTCCGGGTAGAACAGATGACAATTCAATTCCAAGCGTAGCCATGACTTTTTGGAGCTCGAAACTAGTCCTGACCTTGGACTCAAAGTCTGGGTCCCGGGGCTCAAAAATCTGGTTGGCTGACGTGTTCATATGTTCTTTCCTGATATTCGCGATTGAACGAGATGCGGACCTTCAATCGGAGAATGCTGATCGCTCACCATCCTTCCTCAACAAGCCATTTCTCCATCAGTGGAATACGATCCCAGCCCCAAAACGGCTCGCCCTCCAGGAAGAAAAAGGGCGAGCCGAAGACGCCACGAGCGATTGCTTCTTCGCTCTTGGCACGCGCAAGCGCTTTGATCTCTGGGTCGTTGACACCTCGCCTGATCTGATCTTTCTGGAAGCCGAAGTTCGACCCAAGCTCGACGACAGCATCTAGATCACCCATGTCTCGCGCATCTTGAAAATATGCGTTGAGGGTGGCCAATGCGAAGTGACCAGCAACTTCAACTGATCTGCGTTCGATCCAGTAGAATGCCCGCATGGCTGGGAGGGTAATCCTCGGATGCTCGTCGTGAAGAGTGAAGGGTAGGTTTTGGAGTCTTGCTAACCTTGCCCAGTCGTGTTTGGCATACTCCGCCTTGAGAGGAGTGGAAGACAGTCCGGTTGCACCGGTAACCTTGAATGCAGACCCCAACATAAATGGCCGCCATACAATCCGAAGACTGTAGCGTTTCGCAAAGTTCAGAAGGTCGTGCGCACCGAAGTATGCGTAGCCTGAAGCGAAGTCGAACCAAAACTCAACGCAATGTTCGTCTTGACCATCCATTAGTCTTCCAGTCTTTGGCGCCACCTACCCTACCAGGGTATAATGAACGACGGTACATTCTGGTCTACGCCCGGAATCCCAAACTTCATGATTGCAATTTCCGATGAGTTGCACACTCAACGCTCGGATGTGATTGATCACCGACCTATTGCTAAGCGCCGGATCGAGCGGTTTGCGGGTCAGGTTTGTCTTTCAGGAGAAACACTACAAATCCAGCGAACACCACCAGCCAAACCGACGACCACCAAACCCAATCGTACCGAGCGTAGATGTCAAAGAGGATACCGCCAAAGTAGGCCCCAAGGGCCGCACCCACCTGGTGTCCAGCGGATATCAAGCCAAATGCCAGGCCCATGACGCCTCGACCGACATGCGTTGCGATGAGACTAGCCGTCACTGGTATGGTCGAGTAGTCCACCAGCCCAAAGAGGACAGAGAAAAATATCAGCGTCTCGAAACTGGCGCCAACGTTAATGAGAATAACGAAGGTGCCACCTCGTAGGAGATAAATCAGTCCCAACAAGAGAGGTCGGTTCATGCGGTCCGTCAACCAACCTGCCAAAATCATGCCAGCAAGGTTAACTGCTGACAGGAGACCGTACGCAGTGGCGGATGGGACTGGGCCAAAACCACAGAACGCAGCATAGGGCAGAAAATGAGTCTCGATGACGCCTGACGTGGTGTAGCCGCAAATCAAAAAGCTCCAGAATAGGATCTGGAACGCTGGCAACCTAAGGATGGCTGCCAAATCCTGACGGAGAGTTTTGTCATTGGTAGCATTCCGATCTTGCGCCTCGACATTGTTCTGGTGACGGGGGAACCACCTATACACGCAAAACATCACCAAAAGTGCACCAAAACCGATGGTGACGAAGGCCAAACGCCAATCGTATGCAGTAACAAGCAACGCCAATAATGGAACAAAGATAAACTGACCACCTGTCGACCCCGAAGTTGCGATCCCGGTTGCTAAGCCCGTGTTAGACCGCACTTCTTGTTCGACGGCCGTTGAAACAACATGAGTTGCGACGAGACCGAAGCCGACCGCTGCTATGCCGCTGAACGCGACGAGAAACGCAATGGGATTCGAAGTGGCCGCGATGAGAAAGCAGCCTAAGGCGAGAAACGCCAATCCACACAGAATGATTGCCCTGGCCCCTTTTTTGTCGACCAACCGACCGCCTAAGGGTGCGATCAGAGCCATCATCAAAAGCGCGATTGCAGCGACACCCGACGTGAAACTTCGCGTCCAGCCTAATTCCTGTTCTAGCGCTGGCATCACCAGGCCCAGAGCAGCACGCGCCGAGAAAGTTACCGCCAAAGCGACGAAGGACAGTCCGATTATCAGACTTGTGGTTCGGTTCATTTCTGAGATCTGCACCAATACGACTCCGCTACACCTCGTTCGCGTAGACTACGGCCTCGTTGAGTTGGCACAAATGACAAGATACAATCAAAAACAGCCAAACTCACATGGAGTGTCTATGACGTGCTCAGACGTGTCGTTTTCGTTGTCTATCCCGGCGTGACCTTGCTTGATGTCACCGGACCACTGCAGGCGTTCTCAAGTGCGAACAACGTCAGTGCCGCAGGCGAAGGGCGCGCTTATAGCATCATAGTCGCCTCCATTGAGGGAGGCCCCATCCTCACCGACTGCAACATTGAACTCGGCAGTGTAGCTCTCGAACAAGCTGCTGAGAAACCTATTGATACGCTGATTGTTGCCGGTGGAAATGGTGTGTTTGAGGTTATGGACGAAATGAGATTGGTGACATGGATCCAGAGTATCGGTGCCGAGTGCCGCCGCCTCGCTTCGACCTGCATGGGAGCTTTTCTAACTGCGGCAACTGGCTTAGCAAATGGCCGCAGCCTTACTACCCACTGGCGCCAGACAGAGGAGCTTAAGCGGCGATTTCCCGCGGTCGATGTGCAACGTGATCCCCTCTTTGTTCGAAGTGGAAATCTTTGGTCTTCGGCAGGCGTAACAGCGGGTATCGACCTTGCCCTGGCAATGATCGAGGAAGATCTAGGTCACGAAGCCGCAATGCAAGTGGCGCAGAATTTGGTTGTGTTCTTCAAACGTCCCGGCGGTCAATCTCAGTTTAGTGATGTGCTGAGGATCCAAGCTTCAGAAACTGAGGGTCTGTTTGCGGATTTGCATGCATGGATAGCCGGAAATTTGAAAAGCGATCTGAGTATTCCCACGCTCGCGGACCGCAGTGCAATGAGCCAGCGCAGTTTTTCGCGAAAGTACAAGGAGAAGACGGGTATGACCCCGGCCAAAGCTGTCGAACTGATGCGTGTTGATGCCGCCAAACGATCTCTTGCACACAACAACCTGCCACTAGTCAAAGTCGCGCTAGAAGTTGGTTTTGCGGACGAGCAACAGCTTCGGCGCGCTTTTCAACGACATGTTGGCGTTTCGCCGTTAGCTTACAGAAAGACATTTTGCCGGTCTGACAGGGGAGCGTCGTCTTGATTTGGTGTGTCAGTTATCGATTTCGAAGCGTCGCTTCTCATTCCGCGGGCGAAGCACTCTGTTGTCCCTCGTTTGATTGTCAACGCACAGTCTTTGAAAGAGCGTGTCTTACAGACCAACTGTCTCAATTTTGCTAAGTGGGGTACTTTGGCCTCAACCAAGGCAGTAACTTGGTATTCAACGAGCACAACTCGCGATGACCCTGATCTCAACGAGCGCACCCGGCCGCCGAAGTGCAGCGACCTCAATTGCAGTCCATGCCGGGAAAGGTTCGGACATGTATTCACATCGAATTTTGTTGAATACATTGAAGTGATCTCGAAGCCCTACGTGATAAGAAGTCATCTCGACGATTGCTTCGTGGGAAAGTCCGGCTTCGGCTAAAACAGCCCCGATCTTGTCGAAGGCTGCCTTGGTTTGGTCCTCTATACCTGACCGCATAGAGCCATCCGAACGACTTCCGGTTACTCCTGTAAGAAAAACATGATCGCCAGAAAGGATACCAGGAGACACTTTGATTTGGCCAGCTTGGAACGCCGAACCAGGTGGAAAAAGTGCTGTCTTGTTCATCAACGTTCTTTCTTCAACCGCCTTATCCGTTCCCGAAACAAGTCATGCCCCAGTAATCATCAGTTTTCCTCCTTCGAGTTCCGTTCAATTGAGTGCGCGGATCAACCGACCTACAATCCGTTCACCGACCTCCGTCCCTCCATCTTCGTAGTTTCCCGCGAAGATCGTGACCGAGAGACCCAATTCCGGGAGGACGTGGATGGATTGCCCGCCCCAACCTGAAGCGCGGATGACTTCGTGACCGCTCAAAAGCGTTCCTGGAAACCAAAAGTAGCCATAGCCGTAGACCCCCGGAGGACCCCAAGGCGTATTGCGTACATGCCGAAAAACTGATGTCCTGATCCAATCGGGGGGTACAATCTCGCGACCTTGCCACGTGCCGTCATGCAGGATCAGCGAGCCAATCTTAGCCAGATCACGTCCGCGCATCCGGAGGCCCGCTGAGGCACTTGGAAAACCGCCGGGTCCCCATGCGGGAGGCAGGCTCCACTCATAGTCAGTGATGCCAAGAGGATCGAAGAAGACCGCGCGAGCAAAATCCGCAAGGGGATCGCCGGTGAGGTTTTCGATAACGCCAGCAACGAGTTCCGTCAGGCCGCTGTTGTATGTCCAACGGTCACCAGGGATCTCGCGTAATTCCTTTGAAACAACGAAGTTGATTGGGTCAGGTCTGGTCAAAAGCTGGATGAAATCATTCCGTTGGTTGAAAGGAACAATTGTCTCATTCCAAGACAAGCCAGCGGTCATCGTCAAGACGTGGTGCAATGTGACCTGATCCAAACGGTCGTCGTAGTCTTCACTATGTGGCAGGAGATCTGTGATTGGCAGCAGGAGCGTTTGTTCTGAAGCTCCTGAAAGAGCAATGCCAAGGAGAAGTGAAGTGACGCTTTTCGTAACGGAACGGATGTCATGTCGCGTTCTGGGGCCATGCTGAACGACCCCTAGCGGTTCCTCAAACGCCCAATCAAGACCTGGGCGATAGTGTTCGAGTACGAGCCTCCCTCGGTGTTCAACCAGAACCGCATGTATGTTGGGAAAACTAATGCCTGCATCAATTGAACTGATCAATTCTCGAACCGCTTCGATGTCGAGATTGGCCTCCGCAAGACTGGCAATTTGCCATCCGTCATCCAACTCTGCTGGCGTAGATATCGAATGCTGAGCAGGCGCGGAAGACGGAAGAAATGCTGATGCTAACCCACAAAGCATGGTTCTGCGCGACACTCTAGGTTGCACATACCTAGGAGACGGGTCGAAATCAGCCTTAGGCTTTGATGGATAGTTGCCACGATAACCCATGAACGTCATAGCGCTTGACCTAGATGGGAAAAGATCAAACGACCTATTTCGGCAATAACTTCATTCTGTGCATCAAGATTGAAC